>NZ_JAPTFO010000094.1:0-12846 GCF_030985515.1 Stenotrophomonas sp. Sm10 | reverse complement strand
ATCCGCAGATGCATGCTTGACGGTCCCTCCACCCCGGCTCCTACATACCGCGTAGGAGCCGGGAGGAACATACAAGCCATGCTCGACTGCCTTTCGAACCGACGGCAGAGAGCCAGCGTGTCGACCAGGGTCGACAGCTACCGGGTGCGGGGAGAGCGTGCCGACCAACGGTCGGCACCCACCACCTGGATGCCAGGCATGAAAAAACCCGCCACAAGGGCGGGTTTCTTCGCGGGGATCAGCAATCCGTGCGGATTACTTGATCTTGCCTTCCTTGTACAGGACGTGCTTGCGCACGACCGGATCGTACTTCAGGAATTCCATCTTCCCCGGGGTGTTCTTCTTGTTCTTGTCGGTCGTGTAGAAGTGGCCGGTACCGGCCGAGGAAATCATACGGACCTTATCGCGCTTGCCTGCCATGATGCTTTACTCCTCAGACCTTTTCGCCGCGCGCACGCAGCTCAGCCAGAACGGAATCAATGCCGTTCTTGTCGATGGTGCGCAGTGCATGCGCGGAAACACGAAGCTTGACCCAGCGGTTCTCGCTGGCCACCCAGAAACGGCGCTCGTGCAGATTCGGCAGGAAACGACGACGGGTCTTGTTGTTGGCGTGCGAGACGTTGTTACCCGTCTGCACTCGCTTGCCGGAAACCTGGCATACGCGGGACATTGCGCACCTCGATAGTAGTAGTTGTCAGCCCGTAGCCCGGGAGACGGCGGCCTCGATGGTTGCCCACCACACGTCAAGAGAATCAAAGGGTTACGCTGGCGTTGGGCGGCCGGGGACGTGCTCCCGGGGGCGCCGCCCGGTAGAAAACCGGACACAGCGAGCCGCGCATTATGCACGGGTTCAAGCACTTGCGCAAGTTACCCACAGGCTGCGGCTGAACCGGCAGGGCCGGGAGCCCGCCAACCGGCATACTGGCCCGGATCACTGCGGAGCTTTCCATGCGGCTGCTGGCCCTGACCTACGGAACCGAAGGCGATACGCGCCCGCTGGCCATGCTCTGCCATGGGCTGATCGGCGCAGGCCACGCGGTGACACTGCTGGCCGATGGCGGCACCCTGGGCAGCGCGCAGGCCCTGGATGTGCCCCACGCGGCCCTTGAGGGCGACATCCATGACGAAGTGGTCGCCCTGGTGTCGCGTGGCAACGGTGTTGCCGCCGCCAGTTCCGGTCTGGCACGGATGGCGCTGCAGCATGTCAGCGGCTGGATGCGCCAGGCCGATGCGGCCGCAGAAGGCTGCGATGCGATTCTGACCGGTGGCCTGGCGGCCTTTGTCGGCATGAGCGTGGGCGAACGCCGCGGAATGCCGGTCATCGGCACCGGCATGATCCCGCTGACCCCGACGCGGGCCTTCCGCTCTCCGTTGCTGCCACCGGGACGCTCGCCGGGCTGGTTGAACCGCGCCAGCTATGGGCTGGTCAACGGCCTGATCTGGCGCCAGTTCCGCCGGCCGATCAACGCGGCACGCCAGCAACTGGGGCAATCGCCGCGCCGCGCGTTGTGGTCCGGCCTGCCGATGCTCTATGGCATCTCGCCGCAGCTGCTGCCGCCACCGGCGGACTGGCCGGCCAACCACATCGTCTGTGGCCAGTGGCGGCTACCTGATGCGCCCTGGACGCCCCCGGTCGATCTGCAGGCCTTCCTCGATGCCGGGCCGCCGCCGGTGTACCTGGGCTTTGGCAGCATGACCGGGTTTGATCGCGAGCGCGTGCTGCCGGCCCTGCTGCAGGCGCTGGCACCGCGCCGGGTGCTGCTGTTTCCGGGGTGGGCCGGGCTGCCGACGGGCGCGCTGCCAGCAGATGTGTTCGTGCTCGGCCCGACGCCACACGAAGCACTGTTCCCGCATTGCGCACTCGCCATCCACCATGGTGGCAGCGGCACCACGCATTCGGCCTGCCGCGCCGGCATTCCCTCGCTGGTGATGCCGTTCGCCGCGGATCAGTTCTTCTGGGCCGATCGCCTGCATCGGTTGGGCGTGGCACCGGCACCGTTGTCACCGAAGCGACTGGATGCAGCAACGCTGGCGGCAGCCATCACCTTCGCTGAAACCGACGCAACACGCGCACGCGCGGCAGCCCTGGGCGCGGCGATGAGCCATGAGGACGGGGTGGCACGTGGCGTGGCAATGATCGAGCGCTGGTTGCGGCCGGTGTAACAGCGGCCAGGCCTCAGCGCAGGTGCGGAATCACCTGCGCCAGCAGATGGGCATCCTTGAGCGCGCCGTGCAGGCCGCGCTTGCTTGGGATACGCAGGCGCTGCAGCACGTCGTCCAGCTTGTTGCCCTGACCGGGCCAGCGCCCGCGCGCCAGCTTCAGGCTGCAGGTGACGCGACAGTGCTGGGCCAGCGTGGCAGGAATGCCAGCCAGGCGCAGCTCATTGTCGAGGAAACCCACATCGAAGGTGGCGTTGTGGGCGACCATCTCGCTGCCGCGCAGGAAGTCCAGCAGTTCGGCGGCCTTGCTGGAAAACAGCGGTTTGCCCACCAGCATCGCATCGCTGATGCCATGCACGCGCTGTGCGCCCCAGTCCACCTTGCGCTGCGGCTGCAGGTAGGTGTGGAACTGGCGGCCGCTGAGCTGGCCGTCGATCAGTTCGACGGCACCGATTTCGATCACCCGATGCCCCAGGCGGTGGGAGATGCCGGTGGTTTCGGTATCCAGTGCGACGATGCGACTCATGCGTGGCGATGTGTCCTGTTGCGTGCGGTGATGATTTTCGCATGCCGGTAGAGCCGGGCCCACGCTCGGCTGGCGTGCGTAGCGCGGGCTTGGTGATGCCAGAAGCAGCCGAGCGTGGGCTCGGCTCTACAGATGCGCGCGCGATCAGCCCAGCGCTTCCACCACCCAATCAATGAACACCCGCAGCCGCTGGCTCATGTGCCGGTTCGGCGGGAACATCACATGCATCGGCATTGGCGGCAGCTGCCAGTCCAGCAACACCGGCAACAGCTCGCCACGCGCCACATGCGGCTCGGCCATATAGCTGGGCAGCGCGACCACGCCCAGCCCCGCCAGCGCCGCCGCCAGATAGGCGTTGCCGTCATCGAAGCCGACCGTATAGCGGCCCTGCACCTCAACGCGCTCATCGCCGCGCTGCGCGCTGAACACCCGGGCCCGCCCACTGCGCGGGCTGAGGAAGCCGACCATGTGGTGATCGGGTCCCTCCAGCGCGCGTGGGTCGGTCGGCAGGCCGAAGCGCTGCACATAGCCGGGGCTGGCGTGGAAACCGATCGACAGCGCGCCGAGCGGTCTCGCCACCAGTGCCGGATCGGCCGGGGTGCCGCCGCGGATCACGCAGTCAACGTTGTCGGCGATGACGTCGACCTCGCGGTCACTGACGCCGATGTCCAGCTGGATCTCCGGGTAACGCGCCTGGAAATCCGGCAGTGCGGGTACCAGCCGCAACCGCGCGTAGGGCCCCGGCACATCCACGCGCAGGCGTCCGCGCGGCTGAGTGGCTGCATCGCCCAGCCCGCCTTCCACCTCGTCCAGCTCGGCCAGCAGCCGGGCGATGCGCGGGTAATAGGCCGCGCCATCGGCGGTGACGCTGACCCGCCGGGTGGTGCGGTTGAGCAGGCGCAGCCGCAGGTGCGCCTCCAGCTGCTGCACCAGCTGGGTGACCGTGGTGCGGCTGACCTGCAGAGTGTGCGCGGCGCGGGTGAAGCTGCCGGTTTCCACCACGCGGGCAAAGGCCCGCATCGCCTCGAAACGGTCCATGGCGGGCCATGATTGTTTGGGATTGGCAATCAATCTAGGCTGATCATCGCGGTTTATCCAGACAGCACTGGCGCGGAGGATGGCGTTCTCTCCCACGGATTCCTTCCCATGTCACAGCGTGATGTCGTTTTCCCCACCGGCCGCCAGGCCCTGTACGAGCGCAACCGCTACTCGCCGGCGATCCGATCCGGCGGTTTCCTGTTCGTCTCCGGCCAGGTCGGCAGCCGCGAGGACGGCTCGCCCGAACCGGACTTCGAAACCCAGGTGCGCCGCGCCTTCGAGAATCTCAATGCGGTGTTGGCTGCCGCCGGCTGCACCTTCGATGACGTGATCGACGTGACCGTGTTCCTGGTCGATCCGGAGAAGAACTTCGAGAAGGCCTGGGCGATCGTGCCCGAGTACTGGGGCGAGGCGCCGCACCCGACCCTGACCGGTATCGGCGTGACCTGGCTGTATGGGTTCCAGTTCGAGATCAAGGTGATCGCGAAGCTGTGACAAAACTGGGATTTGAACGCCCCTCCCAAACGGGCATTGATAGCCAGTATGCTCAACGTCACCAATTAGCGAAGAGCCAAGGACGATGCCTGAGATCCAAGACTTCACGATCGAGAACTTTAAGGGAATAGATGAAGTAAAAATAGACCTTCGCAGGCGATCAAAAAGTCCGGTTATAACCCTGATTGGGCTAAATGAAAGCGGAAAGACAACGATACTAGAGGCGCTGTCCCATTTCGTCACCGGAAACAGGTCGATAGCAAGCCTTTTCGATGGGCAATATTCCAAATCTTCAGGAATTGGAATTATTCCAATTCAGCACAAAGCAGCCTTCTCCGGATCCGTTTCAATAAGAGCAGAAATTAAGCTAAGCGCTACAGACGTCGAAGAAATCACGAAAACGGCAAAAAAGCACCGGATAAAAGTGGACTCCGCCGCTTTAAGAAACGAAATCACTGTCGAACGAAGATTCACATTTGTCGACAGCATCCTGACTGAAAACGCCAACTATTGGACAATTGATTTACTTACAAAAAAGGGGAGCTCATCAAGCTTTACCGAATACAAAAGACCCTCCAAAGAAGGTGTATTTGATCTTTGGTTGGACACAGTAAACTACATTCAGGATCACCTTGAACAGGTTTCTTATTTCCCAACCTTTCTGGTTGAGATGCCCGCAAGAATATATCTTGAAGAACACTCGAGCGAAACCGCAATAAATCGTCACTACCGATTTGCATTTCAAGACGTACTGGGAAGAATAGATCCTCAGCTTTCCATCGAGAAGCACATAGTTCAGAGAATTCGAGAATTCAAAGATAGCCAGAATTCTTCATCATGGCTTTCCAAGTTTCTGGGCAGCCCAAGAAGGACCCCTATTGACTCTGTCTTTCAGAAAGTTTCAAGCTCAATAACAAGGGAAGTTCTGGGCAGCTGGCATCGCGTCTTCCAAAAATCAGTTTCAATTAAGTCCATCACAGTAGGATGGGGTGTTGACGAAGACCGAGATGACATGCCGTACGCGACATTCCATGTAACTGACGGCGAGTCCAACTATGCAATAAACGAGCGATCGCTGGGCTTTAGATGGTTCTTCTCGTTCTTGCTCTTCACCGGATTTAACAATGGGAAAGAGCGAAAAACCATCTTCGTCTTCGACGAGCCTGCCGCAAATTTGCATGCGAAAGCGCAGGCGGAGCTACTAACAAGTTTCGCCCGCATAGCTTCCGACGGAAACTTTGTGATTTACTCGACGCATAGCCACCACATGATAAATCCCGCGTGGCTCAGCTCCTCCTATATCGTGGAGAATGCGGCACTCGACTATGACAGAGACGACACCTTTGGGCTCGACACAAAGCCGACGCAGATTACGGCCTGCACGTACAAGAAATTCGTATCAAAATTTCCGACAAGATCCAGCTACTTTCAGCCGGTCATCGAGAAACTTGAATACGTGGCGCCAGAACTAATAGGCGCTGGCCCTTACCTAATCGTCGAGGGAATAACCGATTTCTACGCCCTTACCATAGCAGCAAGATCAATAAAGAATAAAATTAACTATCGAATTATACCGGGCACCGGGTCAGGATCATCCGGCCCAATAATAAGCCAGCTACTAGGGCAAGCCACCACTTTTTCCATTCTCTTGGATGACGATAAGGAAGGACGAAAAGCCGCAGAAAGATACAAGAATTCCTGGTACCTAAACGATAACCAGGTCATAACCCTCGAAAAAATAGATAAAAAGTTCTCAGGGATGGCGATAGAAGTTCTATTGGGCCAAGAGACAATTGATCGCATAGCAGATCGCATGAAGATTGAAGGGGCTCCGTCCAAAAAGCAGATTGGGTGGTACTTGGCAGAATCTTGTGCCTCAAACGAAGCTTCGACTGCTGCAATGCCGAGCAGCGCAGTTGATCGCCTCAACAAGATTCTTGGTTACTTCGAAAGCCGGTTCGGCAGCGCAAACAAGGATTCTTGATGAGGCCCATGGGTCCCGAGCACTGACGATCTCATCGGCACGTCCGTACTCCAAAAGTCTCGGCGATCATGCGGGAGTACTGAGGCAGATCGCCGCACTCGACCCTGACCGGCATCGGCGTGACCTGGCTGTACGGGTTCCAGTTCGAGATCAAGGTGATCGCGAAGCTGCCTGCAGACCGATAGTGCTGGCCGCTGCCGGCAATGTGTCGGGGGTCAAAAAGCGTGTCGACCAAGGTCGACACCTACCGGGGCTGCTGGTCGCGCGACAGCAGCCGAGCATGGGCTCGGCTCTGCAGAAGCGCCTCCGGTGTCCCACCTCACGGGCCGAAAAGCGGGGCCCCCCACGGGGGCCCCCCCCCCGGCCGCAGGGCCCCCCCCCCCCCCCCCCGCCAAGGCAGAAGGCCCCAGGCCGCCCACCTGAACGGGAGATTCCGACGTATTCCCGAAGCGGCCATTGATATTGTATCCGGCGAAAACCGCTTGCTAGCCTCCCCTTCATGCGCTGGATCACCCGCCACCTCCGTTCGACCCTGCTGATGCTGCTGATGGCGGCATTCGTGGTCGTGCCGGTGGCCGACGTGCTGGCCTGCGCGGTCGAACCGCACGACACCACTGCGGTGCACGTGGAAAGCAACGCCAACGATGCCGAGGGTGACAGTGACGGCAAGCACGCCGGTGCCTGCAGCCACAACCACTGCCACCACTCCAACCTGAGCCTGCCGGCCAGCACCCTCGCCGCCTTCGGTGCGCCGCTGCCGGCGCGCTGGATGAATGCCGGCGACGCGGCGACCTATACGGTCGCCCAGGATGAATTGACGCGTCCACCCCGGGCGTGAGTTGAGCGCGTCCCGCGATTGCGGGCTCCCGTTTCACTCACAACCGGAATCCCCCTATGTCGATCCTGACACCTCGGTCGCCGCGTGCGGCCGGGCTGGTCGTCGCCGTGTTGCTGGGCCTGGCCCCGGCGGCATCGGTGATGGCGCAAGCCGCCCCCTCCTACGACACACTGCTTGAACGCCTGGACCAGCTGCCCGGCACTCGTGTGGGCACGGCACTGGCCGAGGCCGCCGATGCGCGCGCCGACCAGGCCCGCGCGCTACCCAACCCTTCACTCTCCTATTCCGCCGAGAACGCCTGGGGTACCGGCTCCTATGGCGGCATGGGCAGGGCCGATACTGTGCTCACCCTGTCCCAGCCGCTGGAGGTCTGGGGCCAGCGTGGCGCGCGCGTTCGTGCCGCCCGGGCCGAGGCACAAGCCGCTGCCCTGCGTGGTTCGCAGAGCCGCAGCGACGTGGCCAGCCAGCTGGCGGCGGTCTACGCACAGGCGGAAAGTGCACTGCGCCGCTACACCCTGGCCGAGGAAGCACTGTCGCTGACCCGCGATGACGCCAACGCCGTCAACGCCATGGTCAAGCAGGGCCGCGAACCACAGCTGCGCGCGGTGCAAGCGCAGAGCGAAGTAGCCAATGCCATGGCGTCGCTGGATGAAGCACAGGCGTTCCGCGATGCCGCGCTGGCCCGCCTGGCCGGCACCGCGCTGCTGGATGCGCCGGTGCAGTCGATCGACAACAGCCTGCTCGACCGCGCACCGCCGCTGCCGCGCGGTGCCACCGATACCGCACTGGCAGTGCGCATTGCCGAAGCCGAAGCCGATGCGGCGAGCAAGCTGGTCGACGTGGAGCGCAAGCGCGCCCTGCCCGACCTCAGCGTCACCGCCGCACAGACCCGCTTCCGCGAAGGCGGCGAGCGTGCCTACAACCTCGGGCTCAGCCTCAGCATCCCGCTGTTCGACCGCAACCGCGGGGGCATACGCGCCGCCAATGCCGACCAGCGCGCAGCCGAAGCACGCCTGGACCAGCAGCGCCGCGACAGCGAGGCGGCACGCCTCTCCGCCGTGGCCGGTTTGAAGGCCGCCGGCAGCCGAACCCGCGCCGCCGATGAAAGCGTGGTCGCCGCCGAAGAGGCCTACCGCCTTGCACGCATCGGTTTCGACGCCGGACGCATCTCGCAGCTGGAACTGCGCAGCACGCGCAGCGCCCTTATCGCCGCCCGCGGCGCCGCCGTGGATGCGCGCCTGTCGCGCGTCGGCGCGGAAATCGATCTTGCCCGCCTTGAAGGGCGCGCACCTTTTGTGGAGGCCCCATGACTCTCTCCCGTACCTTCCCGCTGATCGGCGGCGTGCTGCTGACCGTGCTGCTGGCCGGCTGCGCTGGCAACGCGCAGACACCTGCAAATGAAGACCCCGCCGCGGCCAAGGCGGGCACCGACGATGGCCATGGCCACGCGACCGACAGCAAGGAAGCCAAGGCGGAAGCCGCCAAGGCGCCGGCTGACGCCGACGAAGGTGTGGTGCAGCTGACGCCCGAGCAGATCAAGGCGTCCGGTATCGAAGTGGTTGCCGTCGGCCGTGGCGGTGGCGGTTCAACCCGCCTCGCCGGTCGGGTGGAGCCCTCGGTCGGTGCGCGTGCATCGGTAGCCTCCACCGTGACCGGCCGCGTCGAACGCGTGCTGGTCGCACCGGGCACCGCAGTGAAGCAGAACCAGGCCCTGGCCATCGTGGTCAGTGGCGAAGCGGCGGTGTTCCGTGCCAATGCGCTGGCCGCCTCGGCCGAAGCCGAGGCCGCGCGCCTGGCCTATGGCCGCGACAAGGCGCTGGTCGACCAGGGCGTGGTCGCGCGCCAGGAGATGGAAGCCTCGCGCGCACGTTCGCTGGCGGCACAGGCCCAGGCCGCTGCCGCGCAGGCCCAGGCCGCCGCCAACGGTGCGCCCGATGCCAGTGGCCGCGTGCGCATCACCAGCCCGGTGGCCGGCATCGTCGGCAACGTGCAGGTCACCCCGGGTGGTGTGGTCGCTGCCGGCAGCGCAGTCGCCGATGTCGCCGACCCGTCGATGAACGAGCTGGTGTTCACCGCACCGCCGGCGCTGGCCGCGCAGGTCACGCCGGGCATGAAGCTGGAAGTGAGTGTGCCGGGGGGCAGCTTCACCGCTACCGTCACCGGTTCGGCTGCCGATGTACGGCAGCAGGGCGGCGTCGCAGTGATCCGCGCCACGCCGGTGGATGCGTCGCTGCCGCCGGCCGGTTCGCCGGTGTCGGCCGTGGTGGTCACCGAAGGCCAGGACGGCTCGCTCAGCGTGCCCGCCGATGCGGTGCAGAACGTCGATGGCAGCAGCACGGTGTTCGTCGCCGTCGAAGGCGGCTTCAAGGCGCAGCCGGTACTGGCCGGGCGTCGCGCCGGCGACCGTATCGAGATCCTCGGTGGGCTGACCGGCAACGAGCGCATCGTCGGTGCCAACGCCTTCCTGCTCAAGGCCGAACTGGCCAAGGGCGAAGCCGAGCACGGCCACTGAGGAGGCGATCATGTTCAAGCTGATCATTGAAACAGCGGTGCGCCACCGCTGGCTGGTGGTGTTCATGGCCGCGCTGATCGCCGCCGTGGGCCTGTTCCAGCTGGGCAAGCTGCCAATCGACGCGGTGCCGGACATCACCAATCGCCAGGTACAGATCAACACGGTGGCGCCAGCACTGACCCCGGAGCAGATCGAGCGGCAGGTGACCTATCCGCTGGAAACCGCGCTGGCCGGCATTCCCGGCCTGACCACCACGCGTTCGCTGTCGCGCAATGGCTTCTCGCAGGTCACCGCGATCTTCACCGATGCGACCGACATCTACTTCGCCCGCCAGCAGGTGGCCGAACGCATGCGCGAGGCATCGGAGGACCTGCCCGATGGTGCGTCGCCGATGCTGTCGCCGGTCACCACCGGCCTCGGCGAGGTGCTGATGTGGACGGTGGACTTCACCGCGTTCGATCCGGCCAAACTGGCCAAGCCCGATGAAGCGGGCTGGCAGGCCGGCGAGGTCTACCGCACGCCGGAAGGCAACCTGCTGCGTACACCCGAAGAACGTGCGACCTACCTGCGTACCGTGCAGGACTGGATCATCGCGCCGCAGATGCGTTCCAGTCCGGGGCTGGCCGGCGTCGATACGGTCGGTGGCTACGTCAAGGAATACGGCGTGCATCCGGACAGTGCCAAGCTGGCCGCGCACGGCCTCGGCCTGGCCGACCTGGTCACTGCCCTGCAGCGTTCCAACGTGCAGGCCGGTGCCGGTTTCGTGCAGCGTGCCGGCGAGGGCCTGGTGGTACGTGCCGACGGCCTGGCGCTGACCACCGACGACCTGGCGCAGGCGCCGGTGGCCACCCGCAATGGCGTGGTGGTGCGCGTGGCCGATGTGGCCGACGTCGACCTGAGCCGCGCGCCGCGCCTGGGTGCGGCCAGCCGCAATGGCCATGAAGCCGTGCTGGGTACCGCGCTGATGATCGCCGGTGGCAACAGCCGCACCGTGGCGCAGGCCGCTGCGGCGCGCCTGGAACAGGTGAACAAATCGCTGCCGGCCGACATCTTGGCGGCACCGGTGCTGGACCGCAGCGTGCTGGTCAATTCCACCATCAAGACCGTGGCCAGGAACCTCACCGAGGGCGCGCTGCTGGTGGTGGTGGTGCTGTTCCTGCTGCTGGGCAACCTGCGCGCGGCCACCATCACCGCGCTGGTGATTCCGCTGTCGTTCCTGTTCGCGGTGATCGGCATGAACCGCTTCGGCATCAGCGGCAACCTGATGAGCCTGGGTGCACTGGACTTCGGCATCCTGGTGGACGGTGCGGTGATCGTGGTCGAGTCGACCCTGCTGATGCTGGGCCAGCGCCGCGCCGAACTGGGCCGGGCGCTGACCGCGATGGAACGGCTGCGCGTGGCCGCCGATTCTGCGCTGAAGATGGCGCGCCCGGCGGCGTTCGGCCAGCTGATCATCCTGCTGGTGTTCGCGCCGATCCTCACCCTGGAAGGTGTGGAGGGCAAGACGTTCCACCCGATGGCGGCGACCTTCATGCTGGCCCTGGTCGGTGCCTTCCTGTTCTCCTTCACCTTCGTGCCGGCGATGACGGCGCTGCTGGTGCGCGAGCCGAAGCTGAAGGACGCCGATGCACATGCGGACGACGGCGAGCACGAGACCAGGCTGATACGCGTGCTGCGCGCGCGCATCGAGCCGGTGATCCGCAAGGCCGTGGCGCATCCGCGCACGGTAGTGGCCAGTGCGGTGATGATGGTGGTGGTGGGCATCGGCTCGTTCTCGCTGCTGGGCCGCGAGTTCATGCCGACGCTGGACGAAGGCAACGTGGCGATGCAGGCGTTGCGCGTGCCGTCGACGTCGCTGGAGCAGTCACTGGCCATGCAACTGGCGTTGGAAAAGGTGATTGCCAAGCAGCCGGAAGTGGAGACCGTGTTCTCGCGTACCGGTACCGCCGAGGCGGCGATCGATCCGATGCCGACCAACATCTCCGACAGCGTGATCGTGCTGAAGCCACGCAAGGACTGGCCCGATCCGAAGTTGGCCAAGGACGCGCTGGTGGCCCGTTTCGAAAAGCTGGCCGGGCAGCAGCTGGGCAACAGCTTCGAGTTCAGCCAGCCAATCGAGCTGCGCTTCAACGAGCTGATTTCCGGCGTGCGTACCGACCTGGCCGTAATGATCTTCGGCGATGACTTCAGCCAGCTGCAGAAGGTGGCCGACCAGGTGGCGTTGAAGCTGCGCGCGGTGAACGGCGCGGCCGACGTGCGGGTGGAACAGATCTCCGGCCTGCCTACGCTCAACGCAGCGATCGACCACGTGGCGGCGGCGCAGTACGGGCTGACCGCCGCGGACGTGAGTGATGCGCTGTCCACCGGCATTGGCGGTACGGCGGCCGGCAAGATCTTCGAAGGTGATCGCCGCTTCAACGTGGTGGTGCGCCTGGACGATGCCTCGCGCAACGATCCGGACCAGCTCGCGTCACTGCCGATCGCCACGCCGTCAGGGCTGGTGATTCCGCTGTCGTCGGTGGCGCGCATCACGGTGAGCGAAGGGCCGAACCAGATCAGCCGCAACAATGGCAGCCGCCGTGTGGTGGTGCAGGCCAATGTGCGTGGCCGCGACCTGGGCGGCTTCGTCGGCGAGGCACAGGCAGCGGTGGCCGACGTGGCACTGCCGCCGGGTGCCTACCTGACCTGGGGCGGTCAGTTCGAGAACCTGCAGCGCGCGGAGAAGCGGCTGGCGACGGTGGTACCGGTGGTGTTCCTGCTGATCGGCAGTCTGCTGTTCATGGCGCTGCGCAGCGGCAAGGAAGCCATTCTGGTGTTCAGCTGCGTGCCGTTGGCGCTGGTCGGCGGCATCCTCGCACTGCTGCTGCGTGGCATGCCGTTCTCGGTGTCGGCAGCGGTGGGTTTCATCGCGGTATCCGGCGTGGCCACGTTGAACGGCCTGGTGCTGATGCAGGCGATCCGCGAGCGCCTGGACGCCGGCGACCTGCCGCTGCAGGCGGCGATCAACGGTGCCTCCAGCCGCATCCGCGCGGTGCTGACCACGGCGCTGGTAGCGATCGTCGGCTTCATTCCGATGGCGATTGCCAGCGGTTCCGGTGCGGAGGTGCAGAAGCCGCTGGCGACGGTCGTGATCGGTGGCCTGATCACCGCCACCGTGCTGACCCTGCTGGTGCTGCCGACGTTTGCCGCACGCGTGGCCAAGCCGCGGGCGGTGGGGTGAGGTGAGAGGGGGTCGGAGCCCCGCCCTTCGGGCGGGGCTCTGACCCGATCGCATCACGCTCGCCGGGCATGGC
>NZ_JAPTFO010000093.1:0-12918 GCF_030985515.1 Stenotrophomonas sp. Sm10 | reverse complement strand
ACGAAGGCCTGCGCTTCGCCATCCGCGAAGGCGGCCGCACCGTCGGCGCCGGCGTGGTCTCGAAGATCATCGAGTAAGCCTGCAGTACCGGTGGTTGCATAGCGCCGCCGGTTACGCGAATGGCGGGCCGGGAACCTCGGTCCGCCTTCGCCGTCTAAGGGAAGGCAAGTTTCAACACGTACGCCAGTAGCTCAATTGGCAGAGCAGCGGTCTCCAAAACCGCAGGTTGGGGGTTCGAGTCCCTCCTGGCGTGCCATCTGCCCACCTTATCCAGCGGCCTGGGCCGCTAAAGCAGACACAGCCGGATGAATAGCAAGATCGAACACTCCAAGGACAACTCCGCCAATGGCGGGGATATCGTCAAGTACGTCGCCGCATCGCTGCTGGTGCTGGCCGGTCTGTTCGTCTGGTTCTGGTTCTCCGCCGATTCCGGTCGCGCCACCCAGCTGGGTGCGTGGGCGGGTCAGCTGCGTGCGTTGGCGGTTGTGGTCGGTCTGGTTGGCGGTATCGGCGTGTTCATGCTGACCGGCAAGGGGCGCGACACCCGCGAATTCCTCTCCGAGTCGCGCTTCGAACTGCGCAAGGTGGTCTGGCCGACGCGCCAGGAAGCCATCCGCATGACCTGGGTCGTGATGGTGGTGGTGACCATTCTCAGTCTGTTGCTGGGTGGGTTCGATTACGTCATTCAGTGGCTGGTTCAGTTGTTCCTGAGCCGCTAAGGAGAATTGCATGAAGCGTTGGTACGTCGTTCACGCCTATTCGGGCTTCGAGAAGTCGGTGGCGCAGGCCCTGCGCGATCGCATCGTCCGTGACGGCATGGAAGAGCGCTTCGGCGATGTCCTGGTCCCGACCGAAGAAGTGGTCGAGATGCGCGCTGGCCAGAAGCGCCGCTCCGAGCGCAAGTTCTTCCCGGGTTATGTGCTGGTCCAGATCGAGACCCACGAAGAAGCCGGCATTCCGCGCATCGACAACGAAAGCTGGCATCTGGTCAAGGAAACCCCGCGCGTCATGGGCTTCATCGGCGGCACCGCCGACCGTCCGCTGCCGATCGCCGATTCCGAGGCCGAGGCCATCCTGAACCGCGTTCAGGAAGGTGTCGAGAAGCCGCGTCCGAAGGTGCTGTTCGAGCCGGGCCAGATGGTCCGCGTCACCGATGGCCCGTTCAACGATTTCAATGGCGTCGTCGAAGAAGTCAACTACGAGAAGAGCCGTCTGCGCGTTTCCGTGCTGATCTTCGGTCGCGCTACTCCGGTCGAACTCGAGTTCGGCCAGGTCGAAAAAGCCGTCTGATACAGCTGCAGAGTCGAGCCATGCTCGGCTCCTGAACAGAAACCGGGCTTGGCCCGGTTTCTCTCGTTTATGTGCCACTTCAGGCATGTGAAGAAAAAACCTGATATAGTGCGCGGCTCCCCGCTGGGAAGCCAGCAGGATGAGGCCGCCGCAAGGCGGCCTTCAGCATGATTTCAAAACGCGATGCCGGGACGCGTGATTCCCGGTCCGATGGGGAGCCTGTTGTCGAAAGGCGCTAGCACCCGGAGAGTACTCACATGGCAAAGAAAGTTGTCGGTTACATCAAGCTGCAGGTGAAGGCCGGTCAGGCCAACCCCTCGCCGCCGGTCGGCCCTGCGCTGGGTCAGCGCGGTCTGAACATCATGGAATTCTGCAAGGCGTTCAACGCTGCCACGCAGAAGCTCGAGCCGGGCCTGCCGGTTCCGGTGATCATCACGGCCTACTCGGACCGTACGTTCACCTTCATCACCAAGAGCACCCCGGCCACCACCCTGCTGAAGAAGGCTGCTGGCATCTCGTCGGGCTCCAAGCGCCCGAACACCGAGAAGGTCGGCAAGGTCACCCGTAAGCAGCTGGAAGAGATCGCCAAGGCGAAGGAACCGGATCTGACTGCCGCCGATCTGGACGCCGCCGTGCGTACCATCGCTGGCTCTGCCCGTTCCATGGGCCTCGTGGTGGAGGGTTAATAAGATGGCACAGACCAAGCGTGAGAAGGCCATCAAGGCCGCCGTCGTTCCGGGCAAGGCATACGCCTTCGAGGACGCGATCAACATCCTGAAGACCGCCACCAAGGCCAAGTTCGTCGAGTCGATCGACGTCGCTGTGCGCCTGGGCGTCGATGCGAAGAAGTCCGACCAGCAGGTCCGTGGCTCCACCGTGCTGCCGGCCGGTACCGGCAAGTCGGTCCGCGTCGCCGTGTTCGCTCCGGCCGGTGCCAAGGCTGACGAAGCCCTGGCCGCTGGCGCCGAAGCCGTCGGCATGGATGATCTGGCCGAGAAGATGCAGGCCGGCGATCTGAACTACGACGTCGTCATCGCGACCCCGGACGCCATGCGCGTCGTCGGCAAGCTGGGCACCGTGCTGGGCCCGCGTGGCCTGATGCCGAACCCGAAGGTCGGCACCGTTTCCCCGAACCCGGGTGAAGCCGTGAAGAACGCCAAGTCGGGCCAGGTCCGTTACCGTACCGACAAGGCCGGCATCATCCACTGCACCATCGGCAAGGCCGACTTCGCCGAAGACGCGCTGAAGTCGAACCTGACCGCGCTGCTGCTGGACCTGATCAAGGCCAAGCCGGCCACCTCCAAGGGCACCTACCTGCAGAAGGTTTCGGTCAGCTCGACGATGGGCCCGGGCGTCACCGTCGACCAGTCGTCGCTGACCCTGAAGTAAGTGTTTCAAGCGGTCACGGTACCTTCGGTGCCGTGACCGTGACATTTGAAGGCATCGCTGGCAGTGCATCGCCCGCGGTAGCCGTCAAAGACCGCAGGCGCGGTCGTGGCAATACCGGCGACGGGCAGGGAAGCTCGACCTGGCAAGGAGTCGCCGCCGGAGCAGTCATGAACGCTTAATCGATTCCCCGGAATCACCCTGCGTAGATGGTGCCCTTCTGGAGTTTTTCTGGTTCACGCACGTCTGGGTTTCCCCAGGTTGGCCCACTCCAGGTCTAGAACGGCCCACCCCCGGAACATCATCCCGATGTTCCCGGCGTCCAGGACGGATGCCGCACAGGACCGCACACGGCAGGAGCCGTAAGCGGAGTTCAATAGGAGGAGTGCAATGGCTCTCAATCTGTCCCAGAAGCAAGAAGTAGTCGCCGAGCTGGCAGACGTCGCCGCCAAGGCCCACTCCTTGATCGCAGCCGAATACGCTGGCACCACGGTCGCCCAGATGACCGCGATGCGCAAGCAGGCTCGTGAAACCGGTGTTTTCTTGAAGGTTGTCAAGAACACCCTGGCTTCGCGCGCCGTTGAAGGCACCGAGTTCGCAGTCGCCCAGGACCAGATGGTTGGTCCGCTGCTGTACGCGTTCTCGCTCGAGGAGCCCGGCGCTGCCGGTCGCCTGATCAAGGAAGCCGCCAAGGGCAACGACAAGCTGAAGGCTAAGGTCGTCGCCATCGGTGGCGAAGTGTTCCCGGCAAGCCACGTCGAAGTGCTGGCCTCGCTGCCGACCCGCGACCAGGCCCTGGCCATGCTGGCCCGCGTCCTGACCGAGCCGGTCACGATGTTTGCCCGCGCCATCAAGGCCGTTGGCGAGAAGCAGGGTGGTGGCGACGTCGCTGCCGACGCTGCCGAGCCGGCCGCCGAGACCGCCTGAGTTTCGACTTATCGTGGTTCCTGACGGAACCTCAACCCAGAAAATCATCCAAAGGTATTAATCATGTCCCTTACCAACGAACAGATCGTCGACGCCATCGCCGAGAAGTCCCTGATGGAAGTGATGGAGCTGGTCAAGGCCATCGAAGAGAAGTTCGGCGTCTCCGCCGCTGCTCCGGTTGCCGTGGCTGCCGCCGCTGGCCCGGCCGCTGCTGTTGAAGAGCAGACCGAGTTCACCGTCACCCTGAAGTCGGCCGGCGACAAGAAGGTCGAAGTCATCAAGGCCGTCCGCGCCATCACCGGCCTGGGCCTGAAGGAAGCGAAGGACCTGGCCGAAGCCGGTGGCGTCCTGAAGGAAGGCGCTTCGAAGGAAGACGCCGAGAAGATGAAGAAGGACCTGGAAGCTGCTGGCGCGACTGTCGAAGTCAAGTAAGCAGTTACCTTGCATCGTCATCGATTCGCGGCGATGCAGCCAAGGCTGGGGGCGTAAGCCCCCGGCCTTTGGTCGTTGTTGCGGTGGTGTAGAGTCGACTGTTAGTCGACTGCTGTGAAGGAAGTCGACTAACAGTCGACTCTACCTTTTCAAATGCAGGAAAAAAGCCCAACACGGGCTGCAGTCAAACCCCGGCAGGCCAGCGCATGGCGCGGCAGCGGGGGAGTGGAAGCAGACGAGTTGGCAGTTGGAAGTAGCGGGAGAAGGCGTGCTGGTGCCGGCAATACCAGCGACTTCCAACTGACAATTTCAAGTTCCCTTCGGATCGTGGGCGCACGATCCGCACAACAAGGTGGAAGACCTCATGACGTCCTATTCGTTCACCGAAAAAAAGCGTATCCGCAAGGATTTCGGCAAGCAGCGCTCGATTCTCGAAGTGCCGTTCCTGCTCGCCATCCAGGTGGATTCCTATCGTGAATTCCTGCAGGAGAACGTCGATCCGGCCAAGCGCACGGACCACGGCCTGCACGCTGCGCTGAAGTCGGTCTTCCCGATCGCCAGCTACAGCGGCAACGCTGCCCTGGAATACGTCGGCTACAAGCTTGGCGAACCGGTCTTTGACGAGCGTGAGTGCCGCCAGCGTGGCATGAGCTACGGCGCCCCGCTGCGCGTGACCGTGCGCCTGGTGATCTACGACCGTGAGTCGTCGACCAAGGCCATCAAGTACGTGAAGGAGCAGGAGGTCTATCTGGGCGAAATCCCGCTGATGACCGAGAACGGCACCTTCATCGTCAACGGTACCGAGCGCGTCATCGTCTCGCAGCTGCACCGCTCGCCGGGCGTGTTCTTCGACCACGACCGCGGCAAGACCCACAGCTCGGGCAAGCTGCTGTACAGCGCCCGCATCATTCCTTACCGCGGTTCCTGGCTGGACTTCGAGTTCGACCCGAAGGATGCGCTGTTCACCCGTATCGACCGCCGCCGCAAGCTGCCGGTGTCGATCCTGCTGCGCGCGCTTGGTTACAGCAACGAAGAGATGCTGGCCGAGTTCTTCGAGATCAACACCTTCCACATCAACCCGGATGAAGGCGTCCAGCTGGAGCTGGTGCCCGAGCGCCTGCGTGGCGAAACCCTGGGCTTCGACCTCGCCGACGGCGACAAGGTCATCGTGGAAGCCGGCAAGCGCATCACCGCGCGCCACATCAAGCAGCTGGAAGCCTCGGGCATCGCCGCCCTGGCCGTGCCGGACGACTACATCGTCGGCCGCATCCTGTCGCACGACGTGGTCGATGCCTCGACCGGCGAACTGCTGGCCCAGGCAAACGACGAGATCACCGACGAACAGCTGCAGGCCTTCCGCAAGGCCGGCGTGGACGCGGTCGGCACCCTGTGGGTGAACGACCTGGACCGTGGTCCGTACCTGTCCAACACCCTGCGCATCGACCCGACCAAGACCCAGCTGGAAGCGCTGGTCGAGATCTACCGCATGATGCGTCCGGGCGAGCCGCCGACCAAGGATGCCGCGCAGAACCTGTTCCACAACCTGTTCTTCACCTTCGAGCGCTACGACCTGTCCGCGGTCGGCCGCATGAAGTTCAACCGTCGCGTGGGCCGCAAGGAAACCACCGGCGAAGCCGTGCTGTACGACAGCAAGTACTTCGGTGAGCGCAACGACGAAGAGTCCAAGCGCCTGGTCGCCGCCCACGGCGACAGCTCCGACATCCTCGACGTGATCAAGGTCCTGACCGAGATCCGCAACGGTCGCGGCGTGGTCGACGACATCGATCACCTGGGCAACCGTCGCGTGCGCTCGGTCGGTGAAATGGCCGAGAACGTGTTCCGCGTGGGCCTGGTCCGCGTCGAGCGCGCGGTCAAGGAGCGCCTGTCGATGGCCGAGTCGGAAGGCCTGACCCCTCAGGAGCTGATCAACGCCAAGCCGGTCGCCGCTGCCATCAAGGAGTTCTTCGGCTCCTCGCAGCTGTCGCAGTTCATGGATCAGAACAACCCGCTGTCGGAAGTGACGCACAAGCGTCGCGTCTCGGCCCTGGGCCCGGGCGGCCTGACCCGCGAGCGCGCCGGCTTCGAAGTGCGCGACGTGCACCCGACCCATTACGGTCGCGTCTGCACCATCGAAACCCCGGAAGGCCCGAACATCGGCCTGATCAACTCGCTGGCCGTGTACGCCCGCACCAACCAGTACGGTTTCCTCGAGACCCCGTACCGAAAGGTCGTGGACGGCAAGGTCTATGACGAAGTCGAGTTCCTGTCGGCGATCGAAGAAAACGAGTACGTCATTGCGCAGGCCAACGCGCTGACCGACGCCAAGGGCACCCTGACCGAGCAGTTCGTGCCGTGCCGCTTCCAGGGCGAATCGCTGCTGAAGCCGCCGGCGGAAGTGCACTTCATGGACGTCTCGCCGATGCAGACCGTGTCGATCGCGGCCGCGCTGGTTCCGTTCCTGGAGCACGATGACGCCAACCGCGCACTGATGGGCGCCAACATGCAGCGTCAGGCCGTGCCGACCCTGCGTGCGCAGAAGCCGCTGGTGGGTACCGGCATCGAGCGCGCCGTGGCGCGTGACTCCGGCGTGACCGTGAACGCCCGCCGTGGTGGCGAGATCGTGCAGATCGACGCAGCCCGCATCGTGGTCAAGGTCAACGAGGAAGAGATCGTTGGCGCCACCGACGCGGGCGTGGACATCTACAACCTGGTCAAGTACACCCGTTCGAACCAGAACACCTGCATCAACCAGCGTCCGCTGGTCCAGGTGGGTGACGTCATCGCCCGCGGTGACGTGCTGGCCGACGGTCCGTCCACCGACATCGGCGAACTGGCCCTGGGCCAGAACATGCTGATCGCGTTCATGCCGTGGAACGGCTACAACTTCGAAGACTCCATCCTGCTCTCCGAGCGCGTGGTGGAAGAAGATCGTTACACCACGATCCACATCGAAGAGCTGACCTGCGTCGCGCGTGACACCAAGCTGGGGCCGGAGGAAATCTCCGCCGACATCCCGAACGTCTCCGAGCAGGCGCTGAACCGCCTGGACGAGAGCGGCGTGGTGTACATCGGTGCGGAAGTCCGTGCCGGCGACATCCTGGTCGGCAAGGTCACCCCGAAGGGCGAAAGCCAGCTGACTCCGGAAGAGAAGCTGCTGCGCGCGATCTTCGGCGAGAAGGCTTCGGACGTGAAGGACAGCTCGCTGCGCGTTCCGCCGGGCATGGACGGCACCGTCATCGACGTGCAGGTCTTCACCCGCGACGGCATCGAGAAGGACAAGCGCGCCCGCCAGATCGAAGAGTCTGAAATCAAGCGCGTCAAGAAGGACTTCGACGACCAGTTCCGCATCCTGGAGGCCGCCATCTACATGCGTCTGCGTTCGCAGATCGTGGGCAAGGTGGTCAACGGTGGCGCTGGCCTGAAGAAGGGTGACGTGATCACCGACGCCTTCCTGGACGGCCTGAAGAAGGCTGACTGGTTCGCCCTGCGCATGAAGGACGAAGACGCTTCGGAAGCCATCGAGCGCGCACAGAAGCAGATCCAGGCGCACGAGAAGGAATTCGAGCGTCGCTTCGCCGACAAGCGCGGCAAGATCACCGCCGGTGACGACCTCGCCCCGGGCGTGCTGAAGATGGTCAAGGTGTTCCTGGCCGTGAAGCGCCGCATCCAGCCGGGCGACAAGATGGCCGGCCGCCACGGCAACAAGGGTGTGGTCTCCAACGTGGTGCCGGTCGAGGACATGCCGTACATGGCCTCGGGCGAAACCGTGGATATCGTGCTGAACCCGCTGGGCGTGCCGTCGCGCATGAACATCGGCCAGATCCTGGAAGTGCACCTGGGTTGGGCCGCCAAGGGCCTGGGTCGCAAGATCCAGGCGATGCTGGAAGCCCAGGCGGCGGTGGCCGACCTGCGCAAGTTCCTGGACGACATCTACAACCACGACGATACCAACGTGGCCAACCGTGTCGACCTGTCGCAGTTCAGCGACGAGGAACTGCTGCGCCTGGCCCGCAACCTGACCGACGGCGTGCCGATGGCCACCCCGGTGTTCGACGGCGCCACCGAAGCGGAAATCAAGCGCATGCTGGAACTGGCCGACCTGCCGAGCAGTGGCCAGACCCAGCTGTACGACGGCCGCACCGGTGAAGCATTCGATCGCCACACCACGGTTGGTTACATGCACTACCTGAAGCTGAACCACCTGGTCGACGACAAGATGCACGCCCGTTCGACCGGCCCGTACTCGCTCGTCACCCAGCAGCCGCTGGGCGGCAAGGCGCAGTTCGGCGGCCAGCGCTTCGGTGAAATGGAAGTCTGGGCGCTGGAAGCCTACGGCGCGGCCTACACCCTGCAGGAAATGCTGACGGTGAAGTCCGACGACGTGCAGGGCCGCAACCAGATGTACAAGAACATCGTCGACGGTGAGCACGAGATGGTCGCGGGCATGCCGGAATCCTTCAACGTGCTCGTGAAGGAAATCCGCTCGCTGGCCATCAACATGGAACTGGAAGACAACTGATCCATGCCGGCGCGGCGGCCTCCACCGCCGCGCCGCTGGCAGTGAACTGAAAGCCCATCGACACAGCATTCCTCCTTCTGGAGAACACCATGAAAGACCTGCTCAACCTCTTCAACCAGCAGCGCCAGACGCTGGACTTCGACGCGATCAAGATCGCGCTGGCCTCGCCGGACCTGATCCGTTCGTGGTCCTTCGGCGAAGTGAAGAAGCCGGAAACCATCAACTACCGCACCTTCAAGCCGGAACGCGACGGCCTGTTCTGCGCCGCCATCTTCGGACCGGTGAAGGACTACGAGTGCCTGTGCGGCAAGTACAAGCGCATGAAGCACCGCGGCGTGGTCTGCGAAAAGTGCGGCACCGAAGTGACCCTGGCCAAGGTGCGCCGCGAGCGCATGGGCCATATCGACCTGGCCTCGCCGGTCGCGCACATCTGGTTCCTGAAGTCGCTGCCGTCGCGCATCGGCCTGATGCTGGACATGACCCTGCGCGACATCGAGCGCGTGCTGTATTTCGAAGCCTACGTGGTGACCGAGCCGGGCCTGACCGCCCTGGAACGCCGCCAGCTGCTGACCGAGGAACAGTACCTGCAGGCCCGCCAGGAGCACGGTGACGACTTCGACGCCGCGATGGGCGCCGAGGCCGTGTACGAACTGCTGCGCACGATCGACCTGCAGTCGGAAATGACCCGCCTGCGCGAGGAAATCGCCGCTACCGGTTCGGAAACCAAGCTCAAGCGCCTCACCAAGCGCATCAAGCTGATCGAAGCCTTCCTGGAATCGGGCAACCGTCCGGAATGGATGGTCATGACCGTGCTGCCGGTGCTGCCGCCGGACCTGCGTCCGCTGGTCCCGCTGGATGGCGGCCGCTTCGCGACCTCCGACCTGAACGACCTGTACCGCCGCGTCATCAACCGCAACAACCGCCTGCGCCGCCTGCTCGAACTGAGCGCGCCGGACATCATCGTGCGCAATGAAAAGCGCATGCTGCAGGAGTCGGTCGATGCGCTGCTGGACAACGGCCGTCGTGGCCGTGCCATCACCGGCACCAACAAGCGCCCGCTGAAGTCGCTGGCCGACATGATCAAGGGCAAGCAGGGTCGCTTCCGCCAGAACCTGCTCGGCAAGCGCGTCGACTACTCGGGCCGTTCGGTCATTGTGGTCGGCCCGTACCTGCGCCTGCACCAGTGCGGCCTGCCGAAGAAGATGGCGCTCGAGCTGTTCAAGCCGTTCGTCTTCGCCAAGCTGCAGCGTCGTGGCCTGGCCACCACCATCAAGGCCGCCAAGAAGCTGGTCGAGCGCGAAGAAGCCGAAGTCTGGGACATCCTGGAAGAGGTCATCCGCGAGCATCCGGTGATGCTGAACCGTGCGCCGACCCTGCACCGTCTGGGTATCCAGGCGTTCGAGCCGGTGCTGATCGAAGGCAAGGCCATCCAGCTGCACCCGCTGGTCTGCACCGCGTTCAACGCCGACTTCGACGGTGACCAGATGGCCGTCCACGTGCCGCTCTCGCTGGAAGCCCAGCTGGAAGCGCGTGCGCTGATGATGTCGACCAACAACATCCTGTCGCCGGCCAACGGCGAGCCGATCATCGTGCCGTCGCAGGACGTCGTGCTGGGTCTGTACTACATGACCCGCTCGCTGGAGAACAAGAAGGGCGAGGGCATGGCCTTCGCCAACATCGCCGAAGTCAAGCGCGCCTACGACAACCGCGTGGTGGAACTGCACGCCAAGGTCAAGGTCCGCATCACCGAGGTGGTGACCGACGAAGATGGCAACAAGCAGAACAAGACCTCGATCGTGGACACCACGATCGGTCGCGCCCTGCTGGCTGAAATCCTGCCGGAAGGCCTGCCGTTCGCACTGGCCAATGTCGAACTGACCAAGAAGAACATCAGCCGCCTGATCAACTCCAGCTACCGCCAGCTGGGCCTGAAGGACACGGTCGTGTTCGCTGACAAGCTGATGTACACCGGCTTCGCCTACGCGACCCGTGCCGGCGTCTCGATCGGCATCGACGACATGCTGATCCCGGACGAGAAGAAGGGCATCCTCACCGAGGCCGAAGCCGAAGTGCTGGAAATCCAGGAGCAGTACCAGTCGGGCCTGGTCACCGCCGGCGAGCGCTACAACAAGGTGGTCGACATCTGGTCGCGCACCAACGAGCGCATCGCCAAGGCGATGATGGACACCATCGGTACCGAGAAGGTGGTCAATGCCAAGGGTGAGACCATCGACCAGAAGTCGATGAACTCGCTGTACATCATGGCCGACTCCGGTGCGCGTGGTTCGCAGGCGCAGATCCGTCAGCTGGCCGGCATGCGCGGCCTGATGGCCCGCCCGGACGGCTCGATCATCGAGACGCCCATCAAGGCGAACTTCCGCGAAGGCCTGAACGTGCAGGAGTACTTCAACTCCACCCACGGTGCCCGTAAGGGTCTGGCCGATACCGCGCTGAAGACCGCGAACTCGGGTTACCTGACCCGTCGTCTGGTCGACGTCGCGCAGGACGTGGTGATCACCGAGGTGGATTGCGGTACCACCGAAGGCCTGATCATGACCCCGATCGTGGAAGGCGGCGACGTGGTCGAGCCGCTGAAGGACCGCGTGCTGGGTCGCGTGGTGGCCGAGGACGTGTTCCTGCCGGGCAACGATGAAGATCCGATCGTCACCCGCAACACCCTGCTGGACGAAGCCTGGGTGGCCAAGCTGGAAGATGCCGGCGTGCAGACCATCAAGGTCCGCTCGACCATCTCCTGCGAATCGGCCTTCGGTGTCTGCTCGCGCTGCTACGGCCGCGATCTGGCCCGCGGCCACCTGGTCAACATCGGTGAAGCGGTCGGCGTCATCGCCGCCCAGTCCATCGGTGAGCCGGGTACCCAGCTGACCATGCGTACGTTCCACATCGGCGGTGCGGCGTCGCGAGCTGCTGCGGTCGACAACATCACCGTCAAGACCACCGGCTCGGTCAAGTTCAGCAACCTCAAGTCGGTCGAGCACGCCAACGGCTCGCTGGTGGCGGTGTCGCGCTCGGGCGAAATCTCGGTGCTCGATGCCCACGGTCGTGAGCGTGAGCGTTACAAGCTGCCGTACGGTGCGACCATCACGTCCAAGGACGGTGATGCGATCAAGGCTGGCCAGACCGTGGCCAACTGGGATCCGCATAACCACCCGATCGTGTCGGAAGTGGCCGGCTTCATCCGCTTCATCGACTTCGTCGACGGCATCACCGTCATCGAGAAGACCGACGAGCTGACCGGCCTTGCCTCGCGCGAAATCACCGATCCGAAGCGTCGTGGTACCCAGGCCAAGGACCTGCGCCCGATCGTGCGCATCGTCGACGCCAAGGGCAATGACCTGTCGATCCCGGGCACCGATCTGCCGGCGCAGTACCTGCTGCCGCCGCGCTCGATCGTCAACCTGCAGGACGGCGCTGCCGTCGGCGTGGGTGACGTGGTCGCCAAGATTCCGCAGGAAGCGTCGAAGACCCGCGACATCACCGGTGGTCTGCCGCGCGTGGCCGATCTGTTCGAAGCCCGCAAGCCGAAGGATCCGGCGGTGCTGGCCGAGCGTTCGGGCATCATCAGCTTCGGCAAGGACACCAAGGGCAAGCAGCGCCTGATCATCAAGGACACCGATGGTTCGGAGCACGAAGAGCTGATCCCGAAGTACCGCCAGGTCATCGTGTTCGAAGGCGAGCATGTCACCAAGGGTGAAACCATCGTGGACGGCGAGCCGAGCCCGCAGGACATCCTGCGCCTGCTGGGTGTCGAACCGCTGGCTGCCTACCTGGTGAAGGAAATCCAGGACGTGTATCGCCTGCAGGGCGTGAAGATCAACGACAAGCACATCGAGGTGATCACCCGCCAGATGCTGCGCAAGGTCGAGATCACCGACCAGGGCAGCAGCAAGTTCCTGAACGGCGAACAGGTGGAGCGCCAGCGCGTTATCGAGGAGAATGCGCGCCTCGCGGCCCGCAACGAGCTGCCGGCTCGTTTCGATCCGGTGCTGCTGGGTATCACCAAGGCCTCGCTGGCGACCGAATCGTTCATCTCGGCCGCGTCGTTCCAGGAAACCACCCGTGTGTTGACCGAAGCGGCCGTCCGCGGCACCTCGGACAACCTGCGCGGCCTGAAGGAAAACGTCATCGTGGGTCGCCTGATTCCGGCCGGTACCGGCCTGGCGTACCACAGCAACCGCCGCCGCGGCGCCTCCGGCCTTACCGAGTCGGAAATGCAGACCCTGGCCGGCACTCCGGCTGCGGTCGAGGCAGCGGTGGTTGAAGCCGAAGCTGAACAGGCCTCGGGCGAAGAATGATGCATCCGGTCCGGCCGCAAGGCCGGACCACCCGGGCGGTAGAGTCGACGG
>NZ_JAPTFO010000092.1:0-13006 GCF_030985515.1 Stenotrophomonas sp. Sm10 | reverse complement strand
GTCCGCGGCATGGATGCCGCGGCCGAGCCCCCATGGATGGGTTTACGGCGTCTCCCGCAACCGGACCCACCCCGCCTACCCTCAGGAAACCGCTTTTGCTGTTGCTTCGGCTCTTGCCGTGGTCCGCAGCAGGTGCAGGGCTGCAAGCCCTGCCGACAAACCTCCTCCTGCGACGGTTCGTCGCACACGGCAACCCTGGACCCGCCTCTACACTAGCGCGGTGACCCGCCTGTCCCGCCCGCAGCGCCTTCTGCTCCAGCTCGCCGTCCTGGCGACGCTGCTGATGGTGCTTGCGCCGCTGGTCAGCCGCGCGCTGCAGGCGCCGCCGATGGACCACACCGCAATGGCGGGCATGGACCACGCCGCCATGGGCCATGGCATGCACGACATGACCATGGCCGGGCACGACCCGCATGGCGCTTCGCAGGCAGCACCCAACCGCCCAGCCGACCCCCACGCCATGCATGGCGAAGTCTGCGAATACTGCGTGCTGGCCATGCGCCTGCTGCCGTGGCTGGCGGTGCTGGTGCTGCAGTTGCCGCTGCTGTGGCGGCCGCGCCTGGTGTTCCCGTGGTCGCAACAGGTGCTGCCGGCACTGCGCTGGCCGGCGCATGCCGCACGTGGACCACCACGCTCCTCCATCGTCCGCTGATGTCCCTATCGAATCTGCCGCACGACGCCTGACCGGGCGCCGTGCGCGCGTGCGTACCCTGGAGCTGTTCCGATGAAAATGACTTCCCGCCCCGCGGGCGCCTGCGCGCGCCTGCCGGTTGCCCTTGGCCTGGCCGTGGCCGCGTCACTGGTCCACGCTGCGCCTGCTGAAGAAGCGCGCACCCTCGACACGATGGTGGTCACTGCCGCCGCGCCTTCGTCGCCACTGCACTGGGTGACCGATCCGCGCCTGCCGCGGCAGCCGGTCCCCGCCAGTGATGGCGCCGATTACCTGAAGACCGTGCCTGGCTTCTCCGCCATCCGCAACGGCGGCACCAACGGTGACCCGGTGCTGCGCGGCATGTTCGGTTCGCGGCTGAACATCCTCAGCAACGATGGCAACCTGATCGGTGCCTGCCCGTCGCGCATGGACAATCCGCTTTCCTATATCGCGCCGGAGAGCTTCGACCGGCTGACCATCATCAAGGGCCCGCAGAGCGTGCGCTGGGGCGCAGGTGCCTCGGCCGGCACCATCCGTTTCGAGCGCGATACGCCGCGCTTCGAGGAACCCGGTCTGCGTGCCGATGCCAGTGGACTGGTCGGCTCGCGCAACCGCAACGACCAGGTGCTGGACCTGACGCTGGGCAATCCGGCCGGTTACGTGCGTGCCAGCGGCAATCGCTCGGAAGCGGACGACTACAAGGATGGTCATGGTGACGTGGTGCCGTCGAAGTGGCGCAAGTGGAACGGCGACGTGGCCATCGGCTGGACGCCGGACGCCGATACGCTGCTGGAAATCTCCGCCGGTGCCGGCGATGCTATCGCGCGCTATGCCGGGCGTGGCATGGACGGCGCCGCGTTCGAGCGCACCAGCTACGCGGCACGCTTCGAGAAGCGCAACCTGCTGGGCGCGTGGGAAACGTTGCAGGCCAACGTGTACTACAACGAAGCCGACCATGTGATGGACAACTACACGCTGCGCACGCCGAATCCCAACAGCATGATGCCCATGCCGATGGCTTCGAATGTGGACCGCCGAACCCAGGGCGGCCGGGCCAGTTCCGAGTGGCGCTGGCAGGAGGTGCAGCTGGTGGCCGGTGTGGACGGTGAGGACAGCCGCCACCGTGGCCGCAACGGCATGGGCCGCGGTACTTACCGCCAGGCCGCGTGGCAGACCGATGCGAACTTCCGCCGCTATGGCGTGTTCACCGAGTTGACCCTGGGCGCCGGCACCGACCAGCGCTGGATCAGTGGCCTGCGCATCGACCGTGCCAGCGCCCGCGATGAGCGGCAATCGATCGGCGGCATGATGGGCAACCGGCCCAATCCCAGCGCCGGGCAGACGCGCAAGGAATGGCTCGGCAGCGGGTTCCTGCGCTACGAGCAGGACCTTGCCGACGGCCTGACCTGGTACGCCGGCCTCGGCCACAGTGAACGCATGCCCGACTACTGGGAACTGTTCTCGCCTGATCATGGCCCGTCGGGCGCAGTGAACGCGTTCACCGGCGTGCAGCCCGAGCGCACCACCCAGCTCGACATGGGCCTGCAGTTCAAGGGACCGCGTGTGCAGGCATGGGTATCGGCATATGCCGGGCAGATCCAGGACTACATCCTGTTCACCTATCACGGCAGCGGCATGATGGGCATGAGCCAGGCCAACAACGTCGATGCGCGCATCGCCGGTGCCGAAGCCGGGCTGGAAGTGAGCCTGGCTGCGCAGTGGAAGCTGGGTGGCACGCTGGCCTATGCCTGGGGCGAGAACCGCGACCAGCAGCGTCCGCTGCCGCAGATGCCGCCGCTGGAAGCGCGCCTGAGCGCGAACTGGGAAGGCCAGCGCTGGAGTGCCGGTGCGCTGCTGCGTGCGGTGACCCATCAGCATCGTGTCGCAGATGGACAGGGCACTGTGGTCGCGCAGGACCTGGGGCCGAGTGCCGGCTTCGCTACCTTCGCGCTCAATGCCGCTTACCGCTTCAGTTCGCAGCTGCAGCTCAGTGCGGGCGTCGACAACCTGTTCGACCGCGCCTACAGCGAGCACCTGAACCTGGCCGGCAGCGCCGACTTCGGCTTCCCGGCCAACCCGGTGCGCATCAATGAACCCGGGCGCAGCCTGTGGATGAAGGTGAACTACCGGTACTGATCGGCCGGGTAAAAAAAACGGGGCCGGATCCCCGCCAGGATCCGTCCCGCCCGACGCCCTCTGTCGGGCAGCTTCGACTCTACGATGACAACGCCTGCGGCGCACGGCGGGATACACCTCGACACATGCCGACACCGCTGCTGCGAGCCTTGCACGGAACAGGTTCACGGCGCTATCGCGCCGCCGGTGCCAGGCCAGTAAACGCTTGGCACATATCGCTTCCACGGGTGCTTGCCTACACTCGGCGGCCGTGGATCTATCAGGACCGTTCATGTTGGCTCGCATTGCTTCGACCCTGGCCCTTGGCCTCAGCCTGGCCCTTCTGGCCGGGTGCGGGGGCAAACAGGAGGCCGCCGCCCGTCGGCAGGGCGAAGCGGTGCCGGTGACCGCGCAGGTCGTGCAGTCCTCGCAGTGGAATGACACGCTGCAGGCGCTGGGCACGGCCAAGGCGCGCGAGTCCATCAGCGTGACGGCCAAGGTCAGCGAAATCGTCGAGAAGGTGCACTTTGAAAGTGGCCAGCATGTGGCCGCCGGTGCGCCGATCGTGACCCTGCGCGGGCAGGCTCAGGAGGCCGCGCTGGTGCAGGCGCAGGCCACCTTCCACGAAGCCGACCAGCTGTACAGGCGCCAGCGCGAGCTGGCCTCCCAGCGCCTGGTGTCCAGCGCCACCCTGGATACGCAGAAGTCGATCCGCGATGCGGCCGAGGCGCGCGTGATGCAGATGCAGGCCGACATCGGTGACCGCCGCGTGCGCGCGCCGTTCGCTGGCGTGCTCGGCATCCGCCAGGTCAGCCCCGGCTCGCTGGTGACCCCGACCACGGTCATCGCCACGCTCGATGACATCGAGCACATGCACGTCGATTTCCAGGTGCCGGAAGTGGAACTGGCTGCGCTGGGCGTCGGTGACAAGGTCAGCGCCACCAGCGTGGCGTGGCCGGGCCGCACCTTCGAGGGTGAGGTCAGCACCATCGATGCGCGCATCGATCCGGTCACCCGTGCGGTGACCGTGCGCGCCGACTTCGCCAACGGCGATCATGCGCTGCGCCCGGGCATGCTGCTGGACGTGCGGCTGTTCCGCCCCGAGCGCCCGGCGCTGGTGGTCCCGGAAATCGCCGTGGTGCAGGTCGGCCGCGATACCTTCGTGTACCGCATCAAGGCCGACGACAGCGTCGAGCGCGTGGACGTGGTCACCGGTGCGCGCCGCGCCGGCGTGGTCGAGATCAAGCAGGGGCTGGAAGCGGGCCAGCGCATCGTGGTTGATGGCACCGGCAAACTGCGCCCGGGCCTGAAGGTCGCGGCCAGGGATGCGGCACCGGCCAGCGGCGCGAAACCGGATGCCGCGCCGGCACCGGTCGCGGCCGAGGGGCACGGCGGATGAAACTGTCCGACATCTCCATCCAGCGGCCGGTGTTCGCCGTGGTGATGAGCCTGCTGCTGCTGGTGCTGGGCGTGATGTCCTTCACCCGCCTGACCCTGCGCGAGCTGCCTGCCATCGACCCGCCCATTGTTTCGGTGTCGGTGGATTACACCGGTGCCTCGGCGGCGGTCATCGAAAGCCGCATCACCCAGGTGCTGGAAGATGCACTGGCCGGCATCGAAGGCATCGATACGATCAACGCGCGCAGCACCAACGGCCGCTCGCAGGTCAGCATCGAGTTCACCTCCAACCGCGATATCGAAGCGGCGGCCAACGACGTGCGCGATGCGGTCAGCCGCGTCGCCGACCGCATGCCGGAAGAAGCGCGGCCGCCGGAAATCGCCAAGGTCGAAAGCGATGCCGACCCGATCATCTGGTTCAACATGGTCTCTTCGACCATGGACACGCTGGAACTGAGCGATTACGCCGACCGCTATGTGGTCGACCGCTTCTCCAGCCTCGACGGCGTGGCCCAGGTCCGCATCGGCGGCCGCCAGCGCTATGCGATGCGCATCTGGCTGGACCGCGACCAGCTGGCCGCACGTGGGCTGACCACCGGCGACGTGGAAACCGCGCTGCGCAACGAGAACGTGGAACTGCCGGCCGGCCGCATCGAGTCGACCGACCGCGATTTCACCCTGCGCGTGGAGCGCAACTACATCAAGCCCGAGGATTTCGCCACCATCCCGCTGGGCAAGGGCCGCGACGGCTACGTGGTGCGCATGGGCGACGTGGCGAAGATCGAACTGGCCTCGGCCGAGCGCCGCGCCTACTACCGCAGTAACGGCGAGCCGGGCATCGGCCTGGGTATCGTCAAGACCTCCACCGCCAACTCGCTGGACGTGGCGCGCACCGCGCGCGCTGAAGCCGAGCGGGTGGCACTGACCCTGCCCAAGGGCACGCAGATCTTTGTTGCGTTCGACAACACCACCTTCATCGAAGCCGCCGTTGACCGCGTCTACGCCACGCTGGTGGAGGCGATGATCCTGGTGCTGGCGGTGATCTGGCTGTTCCTCGGCAGCTTCCGTGCCGCACTGATTCCGGCGGTGACCGTGCCGGTCTGCCTGGTGGCCGCGTTCATCGCACTGTACGCGTTCGACTTCTCGATCAACCTGCTGACCCTGTTGGCACTGGTGCTGTGCATCGGCCTGGTGGTGGACGATGCGATCGTGGTGGTGGAAAACGTGCAGCGCCGCATCGACCTGGGCGAGCCCCCACTGGTGGCCTCCAAGCGCGGTACCACGCAGGTTGCCTTCGCGGTGATCGCCACCACCGCCGTGCTGGTGGCGGTGTTCCTGCCGGTCGGTTTTCTGGAAGGCAATACCGGGCGCCTGTTCCGCGAGCTGGCGGTGGCGCTGGCGGCAGCGGTGGCGCTGTCCGCATTCGTAGCGCTGACGCTGACGCCGATGATGGCGTCCAAGCTGCTCAAGCCGCACACAGGGCAGGCACCACGTGGCCTGCATGGCTTCATCAACCGCAATCTGGAGCGCCTGGCCTCGGGCTATGGCCGCGTGCTCGACCACCATGTCGACCGCACCTGGATCTACCTGCTGGTGATGGTGGCCGCACTGGCTGCCAGCTGGGGCCTGCTCAAGCTGCTGCCGTCGGAACTGGCGCCGGCCGAAGACCGCGGTTCGTTCCAGATCATGATCGACGGCCCGGAAGGCGCCGGCTACGACTACACCGTGCAGCAGGTGCAGCAGGTAGAAGCGCTGCTGGCGCCGCATGTCGGCCCGGACAAGCCGATCGTGCGCGCCAACCCGCGCGTGCCGGGCGGCTGGGGTGCCAGCGAGGAGATGCACACCGGCCGCGTCAGCATCTTCCTGCAGCCGTGGCGCCAGCGCAGCGAGGGGACGCCTGAAGTGGCCGACGCGCTGCAGAAAGAACTGGACACCATCCGCGGCGTGCGCGTGCGCACGCAGGTGGGCGGTGGCCTGGTGCGCAGTGGCGGGCAGCCGTTCCAGATCGTGCTGGGCGGCCCCGAATATGCCGAGATCGCGCAGTGGCGCGACCGCATCCTGCTGCGCATGGCCGACAATCCCGGCCTGGTCGGCCCCGACTCGGACTACAAGGAAACCCGGCCGCAGATGCGGGTGAACATCGACCGCCAGCGCGCGGCCGACCTCGGCGTGCCGGTCACCGCGATCGGATCGGCGCTGGAAACCATGATGGGTTCGCGCCGCGTCACCACCTTCGTCGACAACGGCGAGGAGTACGACGTGCTGGTGCAGGCCGGGCGCGATGGCCGTGCCAGCCCGGCCGACCTGGCCGCGATCCGCGTGCGTGCCACCTCCGGCGAGCTGGTGCCGCTGTCCAACCTGGTCACGCTGAGCGAAGTGGCCGAGGCCGGAACCCTGAACCGCTTCAACCGACTGCGCTCGATCACCATCAGTGCCGGCCTGGCGCCAGGCTATCCGTTGGGCGAGGCCATTGCCTGGGCACAGAACGTGGCCCGGGAAGAGCTGCCGCAGTACGCACAGGTGAACTGGAAGGGTGAGTCGCGTGAGTACCAGAGTGCCGGCGGCGCGGTGCTGCTGACCTTCGCGATGGCCCTGCTGGTGGTGTACCTGGTGCTGGCCGCGCAGTTCGAAAGCTTCATCCACCCGCTCACCATCATGCTGACCGTGCCGCTGGGTGTGCTCGGTGCGCTGGTCGGCCTGTGGGTGAGTGGCGGCACGGTGAACCTGTTCAGCCAGATCGGCATCGTGATGCTGGTTGGCCTGGCCGCGAAGAACGGCATCCTCATCGTCGAATTCGCCAACCAGCTGCGCGATGACGGGCGCACGGTGCGCGAGGCGATCATCGAATCGGCGATGGTGCGCCTGCGCCCGATCCTGATGACCTCGATCGCCACCGTGGTCGGCGCGATTCCGCTGGTGGTGGCCGGTGGCCCCGGCTCGGCCAGCCGTGGCACGATCGGCATCGTGATCATCTTCGGCGTAACCCTTTCGACCTTCCTGTCGCTGTTCGTGGTGCCGGCGTTCTACGCACGGCTGGCCCCGTACACCCGCTCGCCGGAAGCGGTGAAGCGCGAGCTGGAGAAGCAGGAAGCGGAATCACCGTCGGTGGGTGGCCATGCCTGACCCGACCACCGTGCTGCGAGGTGAAGGCTTCCAATTGCGCCCTTGGCGCCCGGATGATCTGGAATCGCTGCTGCACCACGCCAACGACGCCGAGGTGTCGCGGGGCCTGCGTGATCGCTTTCCGTACCCGTACACGCGCGGGGATGGCGAGGCCTTCCTCGCCGGCCGCGTGCTGGCTCCCGGCACCCTGAACCTGGCCATCGAGATAGACGGCCAGGCCTGCGGCAGCGTCGGTGCCCAGCAGGGCGTGGCCGAGCGTGGGCATACCGCCGAACTGGGTTACTGGCTGGGCCGGGCCTACTGGGGCCAGGGCCTGATGACCCGGGTGGTCGGTGTGTTTGCGCCTTGGGTGATGGACGAGCTGCGCCTGTTCAGGCTGCAGGCCACGGTGGTCGACTTCAATCTCGGCTCGGCCCGGGTGCTGGAGAAGAACGGCTTCCAGGAAGAGGGCGTGGAGCGCTGCGCGGTCTACAAGCGCGGCGCGCTGCACGACCTGCGCCGCTTCGCCCGGGTACGCACGCAGCTGCCCTGAACGCGCGGGCTGGCCGCTGTAGCGCCGAGCCCATGCTCGGCTGATTCCGGGGCCCAAGCCGGACATGGGCTCGGCGCTACACGACAGCGCTACCGCAGCGGCCTTCGATCAGGGAGAATCGACCGGTCCCCTCCAGCCGACGGGACGTCCTTACAACCCGCCGACTGGAGAGAGCGCGCGTGGAAGCAACCGTACACTTCATCAACAGCATCATCTGGAGCAAGGCACTGATCTTCGTGTGCCTGGGCGCCGGCCTGTTCTTCAGCCTGCGCACGCGCTTCATGCAGATCCGTGGCTTCTTCGAAATGTGCCGCCTCACCGTCAGGGGTGAGAAATCCGACGCCGGCGTGTCCTCGTTCCAGGCCCTGGCCATGTCGATGGCCGGCCGCATGGGCATCGGCAACATCGCCGGCGTGGCCACGGCCATCGCCTTCGGCGGCCCCGGGGCGATCTTCTGGATGTGGGTGATGGGCTTCCTCGGCGCGTCCACCTCGTACGTGGAATGCACCTTGGCGCAGATCTACAAGACCAAGGACGCCGAAGGCCGCTACCGCGGTGGCCCGGCGTACTACATCGAGAAGGCGATGGGCCTGAAGTGGTATGCGCTGGCCTTCGCCATCGCCACGATCATCGCCGCAGGTTTCCTGATGCCGGGCGTGCAGGCCAATGCCATCGCCGACAGCATCATCAACGCCTGCCGTGGCACCGCGCTGTGCGGGCCGCTCGACGGGCAGGCCTTCGGCATGGAATCGGTGCAGGCGCTGAAGCTGGGCATCGGCATCGTGGTCGCGCTGCTGCTGGGCGTGGTGATCTTCGGTGGCGTCAAACGCATCGCCAACTTCGCCGAAGTGGTGGTGCCGTTCATGGCTGCCGGTTTCATCCTGATGGCCATCATCATCATGGTCATCAACTACGACCGCGTGCCGGAAATGTTCGGCATCATCTTCAAGAGTGCCTTCGGCACGCATGCCGCATTCGGCGCCATGATGGGCCTGGCCGTGGAGTGGGGCATCAAGCGCGGCATCTACGCCAACGAAGCCGGCCAGGGTTCGGGCCCGCATGCAGCGGCCGCCTCGGAAGTCTCGCACCCGGCCAAGCAGGGCTATGTGCAGGCCTTCGCCATCTACTTCGACACCATGATGGTGTGCACCGCCACCGCGTTCCTGATCCTGGCCAGCGGCACCTACAACGTGTACTCGCCGGCAGGTGCCAGCGCACCGCCGATCTTCCAGGGCCTGGCCGGTATTCCCGAAGGCGCCGGTTACGCCCAGGCCGGCGTGGAAGCGGTGCTGCCGGGCTGGGGTTCGGCATTCGTGTCCATCGCCATCTTCTTCTTCGCCTTCACTACCATCATGGCGTACTACTACATGGCCGAGACCAACCTCAGCTATGTAAACCACAACAGGAAGCGCCCGCTGACGGTGCTGGTGCTGCGCCTGGGCATCATCGGCATGGTGGTGTTCGGCGCGTTCCACAATGCCACCCTGGCCTGGGCGCTTGGCGACATCGGCGTGGGCCTGATGGCCTGGCTGAACATCATTGCCATCCTCATCATCCAGAAGCCGGCGATGCTGGCCCTGCGTGACTACGAACGACAGAAGAAGCTGGGCCTGGATCCGGTGTTCGACCCTGATGCCCTGGGCATCAAGAACGCCGATTTCTGGCGCCAGCGCAAGCAGGAGAGTGTGTAAGTGAACAACCCTTGGAACAACCGCCGCCCGTCCGCCCGTCCGCCGCGCGCAACGCCGTTGCCGCGCCCGGAGGTGCCGGCCACGGGCGGTGGTGGGCGCGGTGGCAGCGATGAGCTGCGTCTGTACGGCTTGAATGCCGTGCTGGCTGCGTTCGAAGCGCGGCCGCAGGCGCTGCGCAAGCTGTACCTGCTGGAAGCACGCATTCCGCGCCTGCAGCCGTTGTTGAAGTGGTGCGTGGCCAACCGCGTGGGCTACCGCGTGGTCGAGGATGGCGATCTGAACAAGCTGGCCGGCACCACCCATCACGAAGGCGTGGTGGCCGACATGCTGCGCGCACCGGCACTGCCGCTGGCGCAGTGGCTGCAGCAGGTCGGTGACGGCCCGGCGCTGGCGCTGTGGCTGGATGGCGTGGGCAACCCGCACAACCTCGGCGCGATCCTGCGCTCGGCCGCGCACTTCGGTGCCAAGGCGCTGCTGTTGCCGGCCGGCAGCACGCTGGCCCTGTCCGGCGCCGCCGCGCGCGTGGCCGAAGGCGGCGCCGAAGCGGTGCCGCTGGTGCAGCTGCCGGAGACCGCTCAGGCAATGGCACAACTGCGCGCAGCCGGTTTCGGCCTGGCCGCGACCCTGGTCGAGGGCGGTGATGACGTGTTCCGCGCGTCCCTGCCAGACCGGCTGGTGTACGTGATGGGCGCCGAAGGCGAGGGCATGGACCGTGGCCTGGCGAGCCAGTGCGATCTGCAGGTCTCGATCCCCGGCAGCGGCGCGGTGGAAAGCCTGAATGTCGCTTCCGCCACGGCCGTGCTGCTGGCGCAGTGGGCGAGCCGTCGCGGCTGATCCGGTATTCCGGGTCGGATCCCTCGCCGCAGGCGAGGGCTCTGACCCCTTCCAGGGGTGGTAAACGCGTCAAGCGCGCATGAAGTTTTGAAAGTTTCCTTATTGGTCAGCCGCTTCCGGCAACGCAGGGTGGAACTCCATCCCACGTTGTCTAGAAGAGGCTGCCATGCATCACCCACGCCGTATCCTCATCGCATTGCTGGTACTGACCAGTGTCCTTGCCAGCGGCCGTGCCGCAGCCGGCGAACGCAGCCTGGACGGCGTCAACTTCACCGGGCCGCTGATCACCCCCAATCCGGCCGGCCTGCCGCAGGGCAACTGGTACATCGAACCCTATCTGGTGCGGGTCGACAGTCGCGATCACTACGACGATGGCGGCCATCGCCGCCGCAGTGGGCAACGTAGCGGTGCATGGGCCACGGTGGTGCCGATCATCTATGGCTTCAGCGACCGGGTGATGGGCCAGGTCAATCTCAGTGCATCGCGCTCGGAGTCCGGCGGTGCGCGCAGCAGCGGCTTCCGTGCCGGTGACACCACCGCGCGGCTGCAGTACCTGCTGCAGGCGCCGAATGCCGATGGCACCCGTCCGGCCATCTCGGTCGCGCTGGTGCAGCGTTTCAGCACCGGCAGCCACGATCGCATCGCCGGCAATCCGCTCGATGCGCAGGGCGACGGCGTTCAGCGCACCACTGCAGCGCTGGGCGTGCAGCAGGTCGTGTGGCTGGGCAATGACCGCCCCGTGCGCTGGCGTGCCCAGCTCAGTGCCGGGCCGGCACCATCGCGCACCGCCATATCCGGCACCAGCGTCTACGGCACCGATGACAGCTTCCAGGGACATATCTCCCGCGGGTCGGTGCTGGGCCTGTCGGTCGGCGCCGAGTACAGCTTCAATTCGCGTTGGGTGGGCGTGATGGAGGTGGCCGCCAGCCGCGAGACAGGCCAGCGCCTCAGCGGCTTCGCACGCAACAGCAGCGGTGCGATCGAACGGATCGAAGAGCATCGCCCGGCCAGCCGCAGCGTCACCCTGGCGCCGGCCTTGGAGTACCACTTCAGCCCGACGCTGGGCCTGATCGCCGGCGTGGAGTTCAGCGTGGCGGGCCGCAACACCAGTCGTATCGTCAGCCCCCAGGTTGCCCTGGGCATGTTCTTCTGAGGGGGCCGCCGATGAACATCGAATCCATCGTCAATACGATCCTCGGCGTCGTCTGGAGCCCCTACCTGGTGGTGCTGTGCCTGCTCACCGGCCTGTACTTCAGCGTGCGCACGCGCTTCATCCAGTTGCGTGCGTTGCCGGACATGCTGCGCCTGATGTTCCGCCATGAGCGCTCCGATGCCGGCGTGTCGCCGTTCCAGGCGTTGTCCATTTCGCTGTCAAGCCGCGTGGGCGTCGGCAACATCGCCGGCGTCGCCATGGCCATCGCCTTCGGCGGCCCCGGCGCGATCTTCTGGATGTGGATCGTCGCCTTCCTTGGCGCATCCAGTGCCTTCATCGAATCCACGCTCGCGCAGATCTACAAGGATCGCGACGGCAAGGGGCAGTACCGGGGCGGCCCGGCGTACTACATCGAAAAAGGCCTCGGCCAACGCTGGTATGCAGTGCTGTTCGCACTGGTGACGGTGCTGGCGGGCGCGATGCTGGCTGGCACCCAGTCCAATGCGATCACCAGCGCAGTGAACGAAGCCTGGGGCGTGCCGACGATGACCACCACCGCGGTTCTGCTGGTGGTGCTGGGTGTCATCTTCATCGGGGGCGTGCGGCGCATCGCGCGCGTGGCCGAATGGGTGGTGCCGCTGATGGCGGTGGCCTATCTACTGGTCGCGGCGCTGGTCATGGTGCTCAATGCGGACAAGGTGCCGGAGGTGATCATGCTGGTGCTGCGCAGTGCATTCGGCGTGGATGCGGCGTTCGGCGCGATGATCGGTACTGCCATCCAGTGGGGCGTGCGCCGCGGCGTGCTGTCCAACGAGGCCGGTATGGGCAGTGGCGCGCATCCGGCCGCTGCCGCGGAAGTCTCGCATCCGGTCAAGCAGGGCCTGGTGCAGTCGTTCTCGGTCTACATCGACACGATGGTGGTGTGCAGTGCGACTGCCTTCCTGATCCTGTCCACCGGCCTGTACAACGTCTACGACCCGGCGGTTAACGGTATTCCGGATGAGGCGCGCCTGTTACTGGGCAATCTGCCGGGTGTCGAGGCCGGGCCACGCTTCGTGCAGCATGCGGTGGAATCCGCGCTCCCGGGCTTCGGCCGTTCGTTCGTAGCGCTGGCGATCCTGCCGTTCGCGTTCACCACCATCCTCGCGCTGTACTACATGGCCGAGACCAACGTCAGTTATCTGTGCCGCGATCGGCCGACGCCGTGGGTGATGGGCAGCTTCCAGCTGCTGTTCCTGGCAGCGACCGGGTACTCGGCGGTGAACAGTGCAACGGTGGCTTGGTCGCTGGGTGACATCGGCGTCGGCCTGATGAGCTGGTTGAACATCATCGCCATCCTGCTGCTGCAAGGGCCTGCCCTGGCCGCACTGCGCGATTACGAAGCGCAGAAGCGCAAGCAGCGTGATCCGCTGTTCAGGCCGCAGACAATCGGGGTAAGCAACACCCGGGTCTGGGAGAGCTAATACGATCTGGGGTCAGAGCCCTCGCCAAGGGCGAGAGCTCTGACC
>NZ_JAPTFO010000091.1:0-13259 GCF_030985515.1 Stenotrophomonas sp. Sm10 | reverse complement strand
AGTTTGAAACGAGCGTCGTATCTGTTCATGTATCCCTCGGGGTTGGATCTGGCGTCCAACTCCCGGGGGTCACTTCAGTATACAGTGCGTGCAGTCTCCCCGTTTTAGTGAGAGGGTGAACTACAGCGTTGAAGAAGTTTGGCCGGCAAGAACGCTACGACCTGTCGAGTCCTGGTACGTCCACAGGTGTGTTTGCGGACACGGCAGGGGCTCCCTGCTTGTGATTGGTCTTCAGGAGTGACTGAGCAGAACGTGCATCGAGGCATCCCTTAGGGAGGGTCCTGCGGGCTCTGATGCAGTTCCAGATCAGACTGACATTGATTCTTGTGAAAGCCGCCGGCCAGTTCCGTGGGCTTTGCACTTTCAATCCTTTCCGGCTGCTATCAGCCTTCGATTCGGCAACAAGTCGCGCTAACCGCACTTTTTTGTGATCAAGTGCGCTTTTCATCCCAAGCCCCCTTCGACGAGCGCTGCCTCCTCGAAGTAAGCTGCGTGCGCGTCAAAATCCCGACGCGCCGGTGCCATCGAACGCAGGAGCTTTTCCGTCCATGAGGACTGTGTCCCCCCGCGGTGCGGGTGACGCTTGCCACCATCGCGGTTGCCGTGGGCTCGGGGCTATCATCCGCCATGGCGGCCGCCGGGCACGTGCGGGGCATCGCCCCGTTTCCGGCCTCCGCTCGGGAACTGGCAAGACGGGATTGAAGGAGTTGCAGGGGATGGAGAAGGGGAGTGGCACGCACATGGACAATGCCCTGGCGTTCGTTCCGTCCGGCGCGAACCTGCTGGAAGCTGTACGCGGCGATCTGACCGGCAATGGTTTCCAGGACCAGCTCCTGGTGATCGACCAACCTCCTCCGGAGGGCTTGTTGCCCGGCGAGCACGGACCGAACCGGGTCCTGCTGTTGCTGCTGGGCGATGCCACGGGCCGCTGGCAGCTGGCGGCACGCAACGACAAGCTGGTGCCGTGCTCAACGCGCGGTGGCATGGCCGGTGACCCCTTCGCCTACGTGACGATTGAAGACGGCGCGTTCAGCGTGATCACCAACGGCGGCAGCCGCGAACGCTGGAGCAGCGTCTACACCTTCCGGTATGCACCTGCCGAGCAGGCGTGCTGGGTGCATGGCGTGCAGCGCAAGGTGGTGGACACCGAAACCGAAGCGACCCACACGCGCGATTTCTCCGCGGCCGAGCTTGGCCGGGTGCGATTCGAGGATTTCGACCCTTCCGTCGTCGCCGACGTGAGCTTGCCCTGAGTGCCATGCCTGTGAGGAGGCGGGAGTATCCAACGATGATCGAGCAGGAGTTTCACCGTGTCGCAGGATAGGGAGTCGTTGCTGTTGCGGCAGGCCACGGAGGCCGGCATGACTTCGTCCCGGGAACTGGCCAACTTCATGGCGCAGGCCGGGCATGAATCCCGTGGCTTGAGCCGTCTCAACGAGAGTTTCAACTTCACCCGGGGTATCTCGCAGATCCCGGTGGAAGCAGCGTGGCGCAATGGCAACGGTGCGCTGGAGAGCGCCCGTCAGGACGCGCTGCGTGGCCGCCCGGAAAACCTGGCTGAGCTGATGTACGGCGGGCGCATGGGCAACGATGCCCCTGGCGACGCACTGAAGTATCACGGCCGCGGCTATCTGCCGCTGGTCGGCAAGGAGAACTATGAGCGTGCTGGCAAGGCGCTGGAACTGGACCTGGTGAATCACCCGGAACTGGCCGCGCAGCCCGAGCACGCAGGTCGCATTGCCGTGTGGCAGTGGCAGACGCGGGTGCCAGAGGCGGCGCGCGAGGATGTGCGCGAAGCCACGCGTGCCCTGAATGGCGCGCTCAACGGCATCGAAGCCCGCCAGCAGCGTTTTGACGTGTGGCATCAGAAGCTGACGCCAGATGTGATGGCGCGTCTGGATAGGGGCGAAGTCGGGGCGCCGGCGCAGCAGACCGGTGCACGGGACATGTCGCAGCCGGGCGCGCCGGGACACGTACTGTTCCAGGGCGCACGCCAACACCTGCAGCAGATGGGGCCGCAAAGCGGTCTGCGCAGCGTGCAGGAACTGGACAATGCTGCCGGCGCACTGGCGCTGAGCGCGCAGAAGGCGGGGATGTCGCGCATCGATCATCTCCTGGCTGGCAACGACGGCCGCACGTTGTTTGCCGTGCAGGGCGCGCTGGGTGACCCGGCCATGCTGCGCGCTTCGGTCGAGCGCGAACAGGCGGCGCAGCAGCCGCTGGCGCAGAGCAGCCAGCAGTTGGCCGCCAGTGTCGCCCAGCAGGACCCCGCGGCCGCGCTCGCCCGCGAGCAGGAGCAGCGCTCTCGATCCCTGTAGCACCTGATGCCGGCGGGCAGAGTGCCCGCAGGCGCTTTACGTACGACGCGTGGCGCCCTGTGGCGCCGACATGGAAACCCACTCGTAAGGACACCACATGCGAATCGTTCCCTCGAATACCCGGCACGCCGCTGCCCGCTGCACTGCATCCGTGCGCTGCCTGCCGTCGGTCTGGCTGTTGTCACTTGGACTTGTCGCGGGGGCGGCACAGGCTCAGGAGGTAGCGGCATCTGTGGTGGAGACGCCCCCCGCTGCCGAGGCTACCGTTGAGGCGCCTGCAGAGGCGGCGCCCGTTGCCGCGCGCGCGGCGGCCGACGCCGTTGTCGTGGCGCCGCCGCCCGAGGTGTCGGCTGCCGTGACACCCCCTGCGACCCCTGTGGTGGACACGCAGCCGGCGCCGGCTGCGGAACCGGCGCCGGCGCCCGTTGCGCCCGCAGCGGCGGCGCCTGTAGCTGAACCGCCTGCCGCCGTCGAGCCAACCGTTCCCGCGGTAGCACCCGCTCCGCCCGCATTGGCCATCGTGCCGTTGCCGCCCGAGCAGGCGACCGAGCGGGCGCTCGGTGCCCGCTGCCCGGTGGATCTGGCCGGGCGTCTGGCGACCCAGGGCGACCTGCTGATTGGCGCCTGCCAAGGCACCATGCCGGCGCATCTGGCCGCGTTGCTGGTCGCACTGCCCGTGCAGGACATCCACCTGCCGCGCAGCTGGCGCGAGCGTGAGGTGCGGCAGAAGGCATGGTTCAAGGCGGTGCCGGGCTACGGCCAGCGCCCGGACTTCATCGTGCGGATGGGCGACATCTGGGTGCGCTCGCTGGAAGGGCGCGACGGCGACAGCACGTTCTATCTGGTGTCAGCACCGTTCACCTGCAGCGACCAGGTCGCCAACCGCGATGAGTACGGCGCGGAGCCGGTCCGCGTGCCAGCGGGTGATTGTCGCGAGGCCTATGTGGCCCAGCGTGTGTACCAGGTCCGCGGGGACGCGCCGCCGAGGGGTGTGACCGCCGATGCCATGCCGGCCATGCCGCCGGTGACGGACGCCGACCGTGCGCGACAGCTGTCGCGTGAGGGACGTGTCATCCTGGACCATAGCAAGTTGCAGTACGGCCCGGCCATGCGCTGGTTCGTGCAGTACCCGGAGTCTGCGCAGAAGGGCGGTCCGCGCGCCTACGGTGACTGGAACCGCGAGCACATCGCGTTCGTGGTCTGGACTGGGGATCGCTTCGAGCTGCGTGAGAAGGTCGCACGCGCCCTGTGGCCCTGTGATCCGGTGGCACCCGGCGATCGTGCCTGCGGCGGATTCCCGGATTCGGGCCCGGATCCGTTCGTGACTGCCGGAGTAGGCGTGCCAGTGGCGGCCTCCAGCCCCTGAGCCGGAGTGCCGAAGGGTGCGGGAGCCGGGGTGAGTGGCTCCCGCGCCGCCATCAGGCCTGCAGGCTGCGGGTCTGATGCTGCTGCTGTTCCAGCTGTTGGTCGCGCTCCAGCGCAAGCCGCTGGCCTGCGGCCTGCTGGTCGATGCGCTGGCTGCTCTGTTCCAGCGGGGTGTTCATCGCCACTGCCGTATCCACCGACACACGAAGGTGGGCGGGGTCACCGCCCTGGCCCTGCACGGCGAAGCTGCGCGAGGCATCGGCATTCATGACCACTTCGTCGATGCGCTTGCCGCCTGCTGCGTGCATTTCGGCGGCCAGACTGCCTGCCAGTTGCGTGCTCATCACGTCTGGTACCCGGCCGACGCGGACATCCTGCGCGTGCACGCCACGGATCGCGTCGTTGAACAGTGGGTTGCCCACATGGTTGGCATCGTCCATTCGCAGCATGCTGGTGTGATGGCCGTTCTTCTCCGCTTCGCGGCGTGCCGGCTCACCGGGCTGCAGCGGGCCGCGGATGTGGTCGTACAGGTCGACGGCGCCGCCTGGAATGCCCCGCGCCGCGCGGGTGACACCACGGCGCAGTGATTCAACGTCGTCGCGGTACTCCTCGATCATCCTGGCGTTGTCTTTTGCCAGCTTCTGCGTTTCCGGGTGCTGCAGCACCGAGCCGTCACCGAGGAAGTTGCCCAGCTTGTGCGCGCCGAACGAGCTGCCTGCGGCGATGATCGGCCGGTCGGGGATAAGGGCGCGCAACGAGTGATTGCTGAAACCGTTCGCGGCGAGCGTGCTGATTTCATTCGGCCTGGCGTAGATGCGCACCTGGCCGAAGTGCGGCGACGCCGCGCTGACCGGATCGGAGGCCATGACATGGTTGATCATGGTGTTGCCGCCTTCCGGGATGCGGTAGCTGAGGCTGACCGCGCCATAGGCGTTGAAGGTTTCGCCCTTGACGTTGAAATGGTGCGAGGTGATCTGGGCCAGAGCGCCACCGAGAGAGTGGCCGGTGACGGTGACTTCGGGTGGGCGCTGTCCGAGATCCTGCCCCTCCTTCTTGGCATAGGCGAGGGCGCGTTGGGTCAGCGCGATGGCGTCCGGTGCTTGGACGTTGGTGCGGGCGACAACCATGCCACCATCGGTCAGGATCGCATCGCGGGCGATCTGTTCGGTGCCGCGATGTGCGACGACAATTTCATTGGTGTCGACTCGCTGGTAGATCGTTCCCTGATAACCGTTCAATCGATTATCAACGTGCTCGAGGATCTTGTACTCATGCCCGTTGATCGCTACGAGCTCTTCCTTGCCGGGAGCGCGTCGACCGACCGCACGGTCCTTGTACACGTCGTCGGAAATACCCGCATAGTCTTGGCTGCTGAGGCTCATTGGCGGACCTCATTGGCTTCAAGTGAAGCCGAGAACAGTGAATTCTGCAGCTCAGGGCGGAACTTGGTGGGGTCTTCTTGGCCGCTTGCGCCGTAGTCAGGAATCTCGTTCACGCGCGGATAGTCCGAACGAGGATAGTAGCGAGTCTCGGTCTCGCCTTTGACGAATGGCGCTGCTTCAATAAATGAAAGGAAGCGCGTCTCGCCCTCAGCCCCCGTCGCCTTCAGCATCGCGCCTGCACCGGTGAACTCCCACTTGCAGACACCGCGACCGTAGTAATCCTCGTCCAGCATGCGGTCGATGTATACAGTGCCCCGGTACTCACCATCAGCGACCTTGCGCAGCTCCACCGGCTCCTGGCTGGTGATGCGTGCGGCGGTACCGGTGGCTGGTTCGATGTGGCCGCACTGGTCTTCGTTGGTGACGTCGTACTGCGCTACGCCTTCGACCACTGCGAAATCACCGGGGGCATCCTTCAGGCGCAGCACCAGTTCATAGGCCTTGCGCGGGCTGGGGTTGAGCTTGGCGAGGCCACGCCCACCCTGGGCGACATCGGCTTCAGCAGCGGCACGTTCCTGGTTCATGGCGGTCTCCGGATTGCAGGCGGTCAATAGAAGCAGAGCAAGGCACGGAATCATCTTGTGGCGCAATGTCGGCCTCCTGGTGTGTAGGGGGAAATGTGGCACTGGCAGCTCATGGCGCGAGCGTCCGCACAGTGGTTGTGGTCGAGAACAGCGCGTCGCGCAGATCTTCGCTATACCCTGACGGATCTTCTTCGCCACTGGCGCCGAAGTTGGCGACGGTGGTGGCGCGCGGATAGATGAGTTTCGGGTAATAGAGCGTCAGAGGTGAATCCCTCTCCATGCGCTTCCTGTCGATGAACGTCAGGAATCGCGTATCAGCTTCGCCGGTCGTGGCACGCAACATCGCGCCAACGCCGGTCAGCGTCCAGTGGCACGTACCGCGATCGTAATAGTCCTGGTCCTGCATGCGGTCGAGGTAGAACGTACCGCGGTATTCGTTCTCGCCCGTCCTGCGCAGTTCCACCGGTTCCTGGCTGGTGATGCGGCTGGCCGTGCCGGTGGACCAGATGACCCGCCCGCAGTCTTCGTAGTTGCTGACGTCATACTGGCCCACGCCCTCAACAACCGCGAACGGGCCCGGTGCATCCTTCACTGTCAGCACCAGTTCGTAGGCCTGCTTCGGCGCCGGGTTGAGCCTGGCCAGGCCGCGTCCACCCGCAGCAACGTCGCGCTCGGCATCGGCATAAGGTGAGCACGCGGCCAGCGGCAATAGCGCGATCAACGCCAACAACGGCCGTCCCCTGTGTTCGCGCTGTGCTACATCCATGGCCCGGTCCTGCATGGCGCGTCCATGTCCATATATCCTTCCTGGGTGACAGGTTTTCCGATTATGGAGCGTGTCGGCAAGCCATTGCCACCCGGCGCGCCATGTTTTTGACGCGCCGGCGGGTGCTACCTCGGGCGTATCGTCTGCGCCGTGGGCGATCCGGTGTTTCCGCTGGCGCTGCGTGCGACGCAGGCTCTTCTGCAGATGTGTGATTCAAATCAATAATTCACATTTTCATCACAGAGACGGGCGCCATGAATTACACGATTCGGCCTGAGTCCAGTAAAGACCGGGCAAGCATCCACGCACTCACTGAGGCGGCCTTCCGCGATGTGCCGCACAGCAGCCACACCGAGCAGTTCATTGTCGATGCGCTGCGTTCGCGTGGAGAGCTGAGTCTCTCGCTGGTCGCCGAGAAGGACGGGCAGGTCGTCGGGCACATCGCCCTGTCGCCGGTGACGATAAGCGATGGCAGCACCGGCTGGTTTGGCGTGGGACCCATCTCGGTGCTGCCCGGATACCAGGGGCAGGGCATTGGCGCAGCTCTGATGCACGCGGCGCTCGACGCATTGCGTGGGCAGGGCGCGCAGGGCTGCGTCGTGCTGGGGGAGCCGTCCTACTACGGCCGATTCGGGTTCCATGCCGAACCGGGCCTGGTACTGCCGGGTGTTCCAGCAGCGTACTTCCAGGCCCTCTCCCTGGTGCCGCCGATCGCGCAGGGCGAAGTGCGCTACTCAGCGGCATTCGAGGCAAGCGCCCCGCCCGTGGATTGACCCCCGCCGCCGGGGCTGATCTCAGCCCTCGTACCGGAGATGGATCAGCGGATACGGGCGGCCCTGCGAATCCAGCGGTGAACGTCCGGTTTCGACGAAGCCCATGCGCAGGTAAAAGCCGACGGCCTGTGCGTTCTGTTCGTTGACGTCGGTACTCAGCTGCGGATGCTGGGTCAGAGCGTGCTGCAGCAGTTGCCGGCCGATGCCGGTGCCACGTGCGTCCGGATCGATGAACAGCGCTTCCATGTGCGTGCCATCGATCAGCATGAGGCCCAGCGGCCGATCCTGCGCATCGACAGCAACGGTCATCGGCGCTTGCGGCAGGAAACCGGCGACTTCGGCATCGATGGCCTGGCGGTCTTCGGCACTGAGGAAGTCGTGGGTGGCGTCGACGGCGCGGCGCCAGAGGTCGACAAGAGCGGCGCCGTCGTCGGCGCGGGAGGGGCGGAGGGTGGTCATGGGTTCGCCAAGGTGCTTCGGAAGAGTGCGAAGTATGAGGCTTTCCGGTAGCGCCTGCAGGCGAAGATTCATCCCGCGTCGCGGTGGCGGATGAAGGGGCTGTGCGCGATCGCGTCCGCGCGCAGCACCACCCCATCCTCGAAGTCATCGCTGTCGTTGAAGGGCACGATTGGCCACTGCCGCCAGTGCGTCAGTCGCTCGCGGTAGGAGAGGGTGGCTGCAACCAGTGCTTCGTCGTGGGCCTGCACGCGTTCCGCTGCAAGCCCGGAACGCACGCCATGCACCACGCATGGCTCCATCACCTCGAAGCCGACGTAGCGCAGGCTGTACATCAACGGCCACAGCAGCAATCGGGTGTCGCCTTCGCGGCCGTCCACCGCGCATGCCCGTGCCGATGAACCGGTGGTGACGCTCAGCAATGCACGCTTGCCCTGCATCACGCCATGTTCGTGGCGCTGACGGCTGTTGTACATCGGCCCATATACCAGCACGCGGTCCAGCCAGCCCTTGAGGATGGCTGGCGCCGCGAACCACCACAGCGGGAACTGCAGGATTACCAGGTCTGCGACCCGCAGCAGGTGCAGGTGACGTCGCACATCGGCGGGTAACTGCTCCAGTTCGGCGCTGTGGCGTTGTTCGCGCTGGGCATCGAAGCGCTCGGGCTGCAGGCGCCGTGGATGGTGCCAGGCCGCTTCCAGCGGATCGAAGCCTTCCGCATACAGGTCGACCACATCCACCTGCGAGTGGTCGTGCCTCAGCTGCTCGGCCGCCTGCGCGGCGAGGTGGGCATTGAAGGAGCGGGGTTCGGGGTGGGCAAGCAGGATCAGGGCGCGCATGGGCGAGGTGTTCGAGGAGTGTGCGACCATCCTCGCGGTGCCGGCATGCCCCGGCAATTACGCACCTTGAGGTAACCATGGCCTATCCGGGCGATGTCTATGCCGCCGATTGCTCGGCGCGCGATGCGCTGGCGCTGATCTCCGGCAAGTGGGTGATGCTGCTGCTGCCGGCATTGGCGCAGGGCCCGCTTCGCAACGGCGCGTTGCTGCGGAAGATCGAAGGCATCTCGCAGAAGGTGCTGACCCAGACTCTGCGACAGCTGGAGCGCAATGGGCTGGTCGAGCGGTGTGACCGGGGCAGCAAACCGCTGCATGTCGAGTACCGCCTGACCGAGGTCGCGCACGGTCTGGTCGAGACGTTGTCCGCCCTGGACCGCTGGGCGGAGCACAATTTCCCGGCGCTGGATGCGGCCCGCGAGCGCTTCGACGCGCGCTAGCGGCGCCTGTACGGCCCGGGGCGTACAATGCGGCCCCGGCGGCCATCCTGGCCCTGCACACACGCGAGAACCGCCATGACCGACGCCCTGGGCGTGCCGGTGCACGACACCGATGAACACTGGATGCGCCACGCGCTGGCGCTGGCCGAGCGTGCGCAGCGCGAGTACGACGAGATCCCCGTTGGTGCGGTACTGGTGGGTGCCGATGGCCAGCTGCTGGGCGAGGGCTGGAACCTCAACATCGCCTCGCACGACCCCAGCGCGCACGCCGAGATCGTGGCGATGCGGGCCGGCGGAAAGCTGCTGGCGAACCACCGCCTGCTCGGCAGCACGCTGTATGTGACCCTGGAGCCGTGCGCGATGTGCGCGATGGCGATCGTGCACGCACGCGTCGCCCGTCTGGTCTACGGCGCCAGTGACCCCAAGACGGGCGCCTGCGGCAGCGTGTTCGACCTCATTGGCGACGCCCGCCACAACCATCGCGTCGAGATTCACGGCGGGGTGCTGGCCAAGGAAGCCAGTACACGCCTGACCAATTATTTCCGCGCCAAACGTGGCAAGCCGCCGCTGCTGCTGGAAGACCACGCCGGCGAGGGCTGAGGGGCGAAAGGGTATGATGGGCGCCTCTTTCCCTTACCGGTAGGCCGCGCGCCTGCCCAGCAACGAGGCGACACAATGGCGGACACCGGCGCGGCCAACGAGCGACTGATCTGGATCGACCTGGAAATGACCGGGTTGGATACCGACAACGATTCGATCATCGAGATCGCCACCGTGGTCACCGATGCCCAGCTGAACGTGCTGGCCGAAGGGCCGGAATTCGCCATCCACCATCCGCTGGAAACGCTGGAAGCGATGGATGAGTGGAACCGCAACCAGCACCGCCGCTCGGGCCTGTGGCAGCGCGTGGTGGACAGCGCCACCACCCTGGGCCAGGCCGAGGCGCAGACGGTGAACTTCCTGGCGCAGTGGATCCCGGCCGGCCTTTCGCCGATGTGCGGCAACTCGATCTGCCAGGACCGCCGCTTCCTGCACCGCCAGATGCCGCGCCTGGAGAAGTACTTCCACTACCGCAACCTGGACGTGTCCACGGTGAAGGAGCTGGCCAAGCGCTGGGCGCCGAGCGTGGCCGCCGGCGTCGGCAAGAACAGCAACCATACCGCGCTAAGCGATGTACACGATTCAATCGCCGAGCTGCGTCACTACCGCCAGTTCATGGGCGCGCTGTCGGGCCTGCCGGCTGCCTGAACGACGCCGTCGGGCATGGCCCGGCGCTACCGGGTGACACACCAACGGGTAGTGCCGGCCGCTGGCCGGCAAGGCGCGGAGGTCGGATCCCTTTGCTGCGGAAAGGGCTCTGACCCCTCTGTCGTACCCCGCGACGAACCGTTCAACTTCCGGGCGCTAAGATCGGCGCCATGAACGAGCCGATCCTGCTCCCCCGCGACATCGCCCATGACGCCCGCGACTGGTCCGACCTGCAGCGCGCGGTGGCCCTGCTGGAAGCGCCGACCATGACCGCGCGCATGGCCAATCTGGTCGGCACGCCGCTGGAGTTCGCGGTGAAGGCGCTGCCCAGCGCGGTCTCCAACCGCATCCACGGTGCGGTGCAGGCAGCGCTGAGCAAATCGGCACAGGCCGCGCTGTGGAGCATGGACAATACCCCCGGCAAGGTGGCGTCCACCCGCTGGCACAAGCTGGCGGCGGCCACCTCGGGCGCGGTCGGCGGTGCCTTTGGTTTCGCGGCCTTGTTCATCGAACTGCCGGTGTCGACCACCATCATGATGCGCGCCGTGGCCGACGTGGCCCGCAGCGAGGGCTTCGACCTGTCCGAGTTCAGCACCCGGCAGGCGTGCCTGGAGGTGTTCGCGCTCGGTGGCAACTCGCCGCGCGACGACGCCAGCGAGACCGGCTACTACCTGGCCCGCGGCTTCACCACGGATGTGATGCGCCACCTGTCGGCCGAGCTGGCCGGGCGGGTGGTGACCGGCCGCGACCTGACCCTGGGCGTGGCGCCGAAGGAAGCCGGCAAGCTGCTGGCGAAGCTGGTGGAGAAGGTGGCGGCGCGCTTCGGCGTGGTGGTCACCGAGAAGTTCGCCGCACAGGCGGTGCCGATCGTCGGTGCTGCCGCCGGTGCAACGCTGAATACCATGTTCACCGACTACTACCAGGACATGGCGCGCGGCCACTTCATCGTGCGCCGGCTGGAGTTGAAGTACGGGGAAGATGTGGTGCGCACCTGCTATGACCGCGTGGCACACGGTGCGGTAAAGATCGAGCCAAGGCTGGAGTAGAGCCACGCCATGCGTGGATGAGCCTTCGTGCCGGGTGATCCTTGCCGTGGGGGAACAACTGTTTTGCCAGCGCGTGCCTGTTGCGGGGCGGGCGCCATCCCCATTCTTTGCGGCACTCCTCCCGCAAGAGATCGCCGCCATGTTGTTCACTCCTCATCATCTGGGCGCACTGACGCTGCCCAACCGCATCGTGATGCCGCCGATGACCCGCTCGCGCTCGTCGGCCGGCAACGTGCCCACTGCCGAAATGGCCACGTATTACGCGCAGCGCGCCAGCGCCGGCCTGATCGTCAGCGAAGGCACCCAGATCAGCCCTCAAGGCCAGGGCTATGCCTGGACCCCGGGCATCCATAGCCCGGATCAGGTGAAGGGCTGGCGCCGGGTGACCGATGCCGTGCACGCTGCCGGCGGTCGCATCTACGCCCAGCTGTGGCATGTCGGCCGGGTCTCGCACGTGGCGCTGCAGCCGGGCGGCGCCGCGCCGGTGTCGTCGTCGGCGTTGTTGGCGGAAGGCGTGAAGGTGTTCGTCGACCCGACCGGGGCAGGTCCCGAAGCCGGGATGGGCGAAATGATCCAGCATTCGATGCCGCGCGCGCTGCGCGAAGACGAGATTCCGGGCATCGTCGCCGACTACGCCGAGGCGGCACGCAACGCGCTGGACGCAGGCTTCGATGGCGTGGAGTTGCACGGTGCCAATGGCTACCTGATCAACCAGTTCATCGACTCGCAGGCCAACCAGCGCACCGACGGCTATGGCGGCGCGTTGCAGAACCGGCTGCGGTTCCTGCGCGAGGTCGTGCAGGCGGTGACGGCGGTAGCCGGCGGTGATCGCGTTGGCGTGCGCCTGGCGCCGCTGACCACGCTGCAGGGCGCGGTGGATGATACGCCGCAGGCCACCTATCTGGCGGCCGCGCATCTGCTGGGTGAACTGGGCGTGGGTTACCTGCACATTGCCGAAGCGGATTGGGACGATGCACCGTTGATGCCGGTGGCGTTCAAACAGGCGCTGCGCATGGTCTACCCGGGTACGCTGATCTACGCCGGCAAGTACACCGCCGAGCGCGCCGAGCAGGCACTGGCGGAAGGCTGGGCTGACCTGATCGGCTTCGGCCGGCCGTTCATCGCCAACCCGGATCTGCCGGAGCGACTGCGTACCGGTGCGGCGCTGAATCCGCCGGATCGCGCGACGTTCTTTGGCGGTGGCGCGGTCGGCTTCACCGATTACCCGACGCTGGAAGAGAGCGTCGCGGCCTGATCCTGAAGGCTGCCGGCCTTGTCATAGCCCAGCTTCAGCTGCTCCAGCAGCGTGACCTTGGTGCCGAACCAGTCGGCCGACTTCACGTAGCAACGGATGCCGAGGTTGATGGCGTGCGCACCCAGCTCGTACACCACCACGTCCGGGGCCGGCGTCTGCAGCACGCGCGGGTCGGCCTTCATCAGCGCCAGCGCGGTGTCGCGTGCCAGCTGGATGTTGTCTTCGTAGCCGATGCCGATCACCAGTTCGACGCGGCGCGTCGGTTCGGCGGTCAGGTTGATGATCGGTGCGGCGGTGATCAGCGTGTTCGGAATGGTGGTGTGCTGGTTGTCGGCACCGGTGATGACGGTCTGGAAGATGCGCACTTCGCGCACCGTGCCGGTCTGCCCGGCCACGGTCACCACATCGCCCACGCGGAACGGTCGCAGCGTCACCAGCATCACGCCCGAGGCGATGTTGGACAGCGAATCCTTCAGGGCAAGGCCAACGGCCAGGCCGGCGGTGCCGAGCACGGCCAGCAGCGGCGTGATCTGCACGCCCAGCGTGCCGATGGCCAGCACCACCACGATCACCAGCGATGCGGCGTACACCACGTTGCGCAGGAAGCTGCCCAGCATCGGGTCCACGCCCATGCGCGCTGTGGCGCGCGGCATCGCGTTGGACAGGCGACGCGCCACCCACAGGCCCACCAGCAGCACCACGATGGCGGCCAGTAACGGCACACCGTAGGTTTCCAGCAGGCGCTCCCAGTTGAGCGAGTGGAACCAGGGCGTTGCGGCGGGGGCGGGGG
>NZ_JAPTFO010000090.1:0-13270 GCF_030985515.1 Stenotrophomonas sp. Sm10 | reverse complement strand
CCCCCCCCCCCCCCCCCCCCCACACCCCCACCCCCCCAACCTTGGTTGGCACGCTTCTCTCACGCCATCCGCAGTGCGAGCACGCCACCCACAATCAACGCCGCTGCCAGCCAGCGCGCACGCGGAATCCGCTCGCGCAGCACGAATACCGAGATCAGCAACGCGAACAGGATCGAGGATTCGCGCAGCGCCGAGACCATCGCCACCGGTGCCTGGGTCATGGCCCACAACGCCATCGCGTAGGAGGCGGTGGTGCCGACGCCACCGGCCAGGCCCAGTGGCCAATGCTGCCGCGCATAGTCCAATACCGCGCCGCCGCGGGTGTACAACGCCCACAGCGGCAGCGGAATGCCCGACAGCAGGAACAACCACAGCGTGTAGCTGAGCGCGCTGCCGGACTCGCGCGCGCCGTGCGCATCGACCAGGGTGTAGGTGGCGATCATCGCCGCAGTCAGCAGCGGCAGGCGCAGCTGGCCGCCACGTGCACCCAGTGCCATGCACAGGATGCCGGTGCTCACCAGCACCACGCCCAGCCACGCCGCCGGGGGTAGTTGCTCGCCCAGCAGGGAGCCCGCCAGTGCAACCAGGATCGGCGCGCTGCCACGCATCAGCGGATAGGCCAGGCTCATGTCGACCCGCTGGTAGCAGCGTGCGACCAGCCCGTAGTAGGTCACCTGCAGCAGTACGGATGCAGCCAGCCAGGGCCAGCTTTGCGCGGCCGGGAACGGCAGGAAGGGCAGGGCCGCCGCCGACAGCAGCGCAGCGCTGCCGGTCACCAGCACGGTGCCGAGGAACTTGTCCGGCCCGCGTTTGACGATTGCATTCCAGCTGGCATGCAGTGCCGCGGCGGCGAGGACCAGCAGGAAGATGGAAAGCGGCATCCGGTGATGATGCCATGCCGGGAAAATGTTCCGGGTTTGGTGGGTGCCAACCTTGGTTGGCACCCACCAGGGCGAGGTGTTACAGCTTCGCGCGCTGTTCGCGCAGGCCGGCCAGCTGGGTGTTCCAGTCGGCCAATCGCACGCGCTCCTGCTCGACCACCGCCGGTGGAACCTTGTCGGTGAACCTGGCCAGCTTGGTTTCGCTCTTTTCCTGCTCGCCTTCCACGCGCTTGATCTCCTTGTCCAGGCGTGCGCGCTCGGCGTCCAGATCGACCAGGCCTTCCAGCGGCACCAGCAGCTTCAGCTCGCCCACGATCGCGGCGGCGGCCGGCGGTGCGCTTTCGCCTTCGGCCAGCCACTGGATGCTGTCCAGCTTCAGCAGGAACGACAGCGAGGCGCTGAAGCGATCGATACGCACGCGGTCCTGCTCCAGCCCGGCCTGCAGGCGCAGCGGCACCAGCTTGGACGGCGCGACGTTCAGCTCACTGCGCACGCGGCGCACGGCACTGATCACCGCCTTCAGCCATTCCACGTCGGCCTCGGCCTGGGCGAAATCGCCTTCGAACTCGGCGGCGGTCGGGTACGGGCGCAGCGACAGCGTGGTTTCGGTCAGGCCCAGGCGCGGGGCCAGCTGCTGCCACAGCTGTTCGGTGATGAACGGCGTGAGCGGGTGCAGCAGGCGCAGCAGCGCTTCAAGCACGTACAGCAGGGTGTGGCGGGTGCTTTCGGCGTCGGCGGCGTCTGCACCGTTCAGTGCCGGCTTGCTCAGTTCCAGGAACCAGTCGCAGAACGCGTTCCAGGCGAACTCGTACAGGCACTGCGCCAGCAGGTCAAAGCGGTAGGCGGCGAAATGGCCCTGCGCTTCGGCGGTGGTGGCGGCCAGGCGCGCGAGGATCCAGCGCTCGGCATCGGTACGCGGCTTCGGCACGCCGGTGAACGCAGCGCCTTCGGTGTTCATCAGGGCGAAGCGGCTGGCGTTCCACAGCTTGTTGCAGAAGTTCTTGTAGCCCTCGGCGCGGTTCATGTCGAACTTGATGTCGCGGCCGTGGGTGGCCAGCGCGGCGATGGTGAAGCGCAGCGCATCGGCACCGTGGGCAGCAATGCCGTCCGGGAATTCCTTGCGGGTGGCCTTTTCGATCTTCTCCACCATCTTCGGCTGCATCAGGCCGCCGGTACGCTTGGCGACCAGGTCGTCGATGGTGATGCCGTCGATGATGTCCAGCGGGTCGAGCACGTTGCCCTTGCTCTTGGACATCTTCTGGCCCTGGCCGTCGCGGATCAGGCCGGTGAAGTAGACGTCCTTGAACGGGATCTTTCCGACCAGGTTGTCGGTGGCCATGATCATGCGCGCCACCCAGAAGAAGATGATGTCGAAGCCGGTGATCAGCACCGACGATGGCAGGTAGCGGTCGAAGCCGCGCTCGGCCATGGCCTGCTCATTCGGCCAGCCCAGGGTGGAGAACGGCCACAGCTGCGAGGAGAACCAGGTCTCCAGCACGTCGCTTTCCTGGTTCAGCACCACGTCGCTGCCGAGGTTGTTCTTGACGCGCACTTCCTCTTCGCTGCGACCGACATAGCAGCTGCCGGTGGCGGCATCGAACCACGCCGGGATGCGGTGGCCCCACCACAGCTGGCGGCTGATGCACCAGTCCTGGATGTTGTTCATCCAGTGGCGGTAGGTGTTGATCCAGTTCGGCGGCACGAAGGAGATCGAACCGTCCTCGACCAGTTCCAGGCCACGCTTGGCCAGGTCGTCCATCTTCACGAACCACTGGTCGGTCAGGTACGGCTCGATCACCTGGCCGGTACGGTCGCCGCGCGGCACCTGCAGCTTGTGCGCCTTTGTCTCGATCAGGATGCCCAGGTCTTCCAGTTCGGCCAGCACGGCCTTGCGCGCTTCATAGCGGTCCAGGCCCTGGAAGCGCTCCGGCGCGTTTTCGTTCAGCGCTGCCACCGGCGTGAACAGGTTGATCATCGGCAGGCTGTGGCGCACGCCCACTTCGTAGTCGTTGAAATCATGCGCCGGGGTGACCTTGACCACGCCGGTGCCGAACGCGCGGTCCACGTAATCATCGGCGATCACCGGCACGCGGCGGCCGGTCAACGGCAGCACCACGTTCCTGCCGATCAGGTGCGCGTAGCGTTCGTCTTCCGGGTGCACCATCACTGCGGTATCGCCCAGCAGGGTTTCCGGACGGGTGGTGGCGACGACCAGGTAGTCGCGGATTTCGCGCAGGGTTTCCACGCCATCGGCATCGCGCTCGACGTGCTCGTAGCTCAGGCCTTCATCCAACGTGTAGGCGATCGACCACAGGAAGCCGTCTTCCTCGGCACTCTCCACTTCCAGGTCGGAAATGGCGGTCTTCAGCACCGGGTCCCAGTTCACCAGGCGCTGGCCACGGTAGATCAGGCCCTGCTCGTACCAGCGCACGAAGGCTTCGTTGACCGCCGCCGACGGCTGCGGGTCCATGGTGAAGGTGCTGCGCGACCAGTCGGCGGAAGTGCCAAGTCGGCGCATCTGGCGCTCGATGGTGTCGCCGGACTGCTGCTTCCACTCCCAGACCTTGCCGATGAAGCCTTCGCGGCCCAGCGAATCGCGCGTCTCGCCCTTGCCCTCCAGCGCCAGATTGCGGCTGACCACCATTTCGGTCGCTATGCCGGCGTGGTCGGTACCGACCTGCCACAGCGTGTCGTAGCCGCGCATGCGGTGGTAGCGCACCAGCGCGTCCATCAGGGTCTGCTGGAACGCGTGGCCCATGTGCAGGGTGCCGGTCACGTTCGGCGGCGGCAGCAGGATGGTGTAGGGCTCGCCCTTGCCGGACGGCTTGAAGTGGCCGGCCTTCTCCCAGGCCTCGTAGAGGTCGGTCTCGAAGGACGTCGGGTCGTAGCTGGAGGCGAGTTGGGTCATGCGGGGGAACCAGGAGGTAATCGTTGAAGGATCAGGGCGCGGCGGCGGCCCATCAAGGGACCGGGGCGCGCTTACATGTCGTGCTTGTTCAAGTCGTAACCGGCGGCCTTGTACTGGCGCCAGCGTTCGCGCAGCGGTTCGCGCGCTTCCGGATCGGCCGGAACAACTTCCAGCACGCGCTCGCACTGGCCCAGCCAGGGCTCGTCGCGCAGGTTGATCACCAGCGGACGCACCGGTGCCTCGGTGCCGGGCACGGCGATCAGCACCAGGGCTTCTTCCTCGTCCATGTCTTCGCCGGCAATCTGGTGCGGGATGTAGGCATCGTTGTCGAACGCCCACAGCAGTTCGTCCAGCTCCTCGGCCTGGGCCTGGTCGCGGGCCAGTACCAGGGTGAACAGCCCGGCATCGTTGGCCTTGCGCGCCAGCTCGCAGACCAGGCGCAGGGGCTCGGTCAGGAAACGGGGCTTGGCGATCAGGTAGAAGTCGGCGCGGGGCATGGCAGGGTCCGGGTCAGGCAGGGTTCCGGCGGTGCCGGGCGAGGCCCGGGCCGGCGTCTGCCGGCCAGGGTCGGGTACGGCATCAGGCGCGGGCGGCCTGGTCCAGCAGCCACTGGCTCAGCAGGCCCACCGGGCGGCCGGTGGCCATGCCGCGCTTGCCTTCATCGCTGGCCACGCCGGCGATGTCCAGGTGGGCCCAGCGCTGGCCTTCGGCGAAGCGCGACAGGAAGCAGCCGGCGGTGATCGCACCGGCCCAGCGGCCGCCGATGTTGTAGACGTCGGCGAAGGTCGAATCCAGCATCGGCTGGTATTCGTCCCACAGCGGCAGGCGCCAGGCGCGGTCGAACACCTGCTCGCCGGCGGCCAGCAACTCGTTGGCCAGGTCGTCGTGCTTGCTCATCAGGCCGGCGGTCTGGTGGCCCAGGGCGACCATGCAGGCACCGGTCAGGGTGGCGACATCGACCAGCGCCGCCGGTTCGAAGCGCTGCGCGTAGGTCAGCGCATCGCACAGGATCAGGCGGCCTTCGGCGTCGGTGTTGCCCACTTCAATGGTTTTGCCCGACATCGAGGTGATCACGTCGGACGGGCGGTAGGCGTTGCCATCGATGGCGTTTTCAACGGCCGGCACCACCACCACGAGGTTCAGCGGCAGCTTGGCCTTGACCGCAGCGACGAAGGTGCCGATGACGTTGGCGCCACCGCACATGTCGTACTTCATTTCCTCGATGCCGCCCTGGGTCTTCAGGTTGACGCCACCGGTATCGAAGGTGATGCCCTTGCCGACCAGCACGTAGGGCTTGGCGTCGCCGCCATTGTTCCACTTCAGCACGACCAGGCGCGGGCGGTTGGCCGAGCCACGGGCCACGGCCAGCAGCGAGCCCATGCCCAGCGCTTCCATCTGGTGCTCGTCGAGGATCTCGGCTTCGGCACCGTCATGCTCGCCGGCGAACTTCACGCCCACCTCGGCCAGGTAGGCCGGGGTGCAGTAGTTCGGCGGCAGGTTGCCCAGCTCGCGGGCGAACTCGACACCGGCGGCGATGGCCTGGCCCTGGGCCAGGGCCTGCGCGTCGTCACCGGCGATGGCCAGCTGGGCCAGGCCGGCGTCGTCGGCCTTCTTCTTGCCCAGGGTGGCGGTGTAGCGGTAGGCGGCGTGATCGGCGGCGATCACCGCCTGGCGGATCGCCCAGGCCGCGTCGCGGTCCTTCACCGCCACTTCGGACAGGGTGAACAGTGCGCTGCGGGCAGCGCCGGCCTTCAAAGCACGCACGGCGTCGCCCACGGCCTTCAGGTACTGCGGCACGCCGAAGCGGGCGGCGTCGCCGAGGCCGACCACCAGCACGCGCGGCGCGCTCACGCCCGGCAGGTCGTGCAGCAGGGTGGTGGCGCCGGTCTTGCCGGACAGGTCGCCACGCTGGGCCAGGGCGGCCAGGCGGCCACCGCTGGCGGCATCCAGCGCCTGCGCGGCCGGGGTCAGGGTATGGTCGGCATACGCGCCGACCACCAGGCAATCAACGGTGGCGGCGGCCGGAGCAACGTGGTTCAGGGTGAATTCGAGGGCCATTGAGCAGATTCCATTGGCGAGTCCGTACAATCGCAGGCCGTTTACGCCCAGACAGTAGACTGGGCGGCACCGCGAACGAACCCCAGAGTTTAAACCACCGCCCCATGCTGAAGCTCGACCGATACCTGCTGGGCGATTTCGTCCAGAGTTTCCTGGCTACCCTGATCGTCCTGCTGGTGGTCAGCGTGGGCGGCGTGCTGGTGGACATCCTCGGCAACATCGCCGACGGGCGCCTGCCGGCCAAGCTGCTGTTCTCGCAGCTGGGCCTGCAGTTCATCGCCTACCTGCCTCTGATCCTGCCGCTGGCGCTGATGCTGGGCCTGCTGCTGGCCATCGCCCGCCTGTACCGCGACTCGGAGATGGCGGTCATCACCGCGATCGGGGTAGGCCCAAAGCGGCTGCTGCGGCCGCTGCTGATGCTGGTGGTGCCGGTGGTGCTGCTGGTCGGCGCCTGCTCGCTGTGGCTGGGCCCGTGGGCCGGCCGGGTGGCAGAGCAGATGGTCATCGAGGCCAACCGCAGCGTGCTGATGGCCGGCCTGGAGCCGGGCCGTTTCACGCCGCTGCCCAACGGCGGCGTGGTCTACCTGTCCTCGATCTCGCCCGACGGCACCCAGCTGGGCAAGGTGTTCCTGCAGCGGCAGAAGGATGATCGCCTGGAAGTGGTGTCGGCCGACAGTGGCCGCATGTACTTCGAGGGCACCCGCCAGCGCTTCCTGGAACTGGATGATGGCCACCAGGTGGAAGGGCCCGTGGCCGGTGGGCTCGACTACCGGCTGGCGACCTTCGCCCGCAATGACGTGGCCCTGCCCGACGGCGCACAGACCCGCACCGAGGACGACCCGGAACTGATGCCGACCCTGAAGCTGATCGGCGATGCGCGCCCGCAGGCGCAGGCGCAGCTGCACCGTCGCATCGCACCGCCGCTGATCGCGCTGGCGTTCGCCCTGCTGACCGTGCCGCTGGGCCGCAGTTCGCCGCGGCAGCAGCGCTATGGCCGCATGATGCTGGCCCTGATGGCCTACATGGTGGGTACCAACCTGATGTTCATCGGCAGTGGCTGGATTGCCAACGGCAAGATTCCGGCCGCGCTGGGCCTGTGGTGGTTGACGGTGCCGCTGCTGGCGCTGGCGATCTGGATGTATGCACGTGATGGCCGCCTGGGCCACCCGAAGGGAGCCCGCGCATGAGGCTGCGCCCGATGCGTTTCGACCTGTACCTGGGCCGGTCGGTGTTCACCACGGTGCTGCTGACCTGGGCGGTGCTGGTCGGCCTGGACGTGGTGATGGCCTTCTCCGGCGAGTTCAAGGACATCGGCAAGAACGGCTATACGCTGGGCCATGCCGCCGCCTGGGTGCTGTACACGGTGCCGCGCCGCGCCTACACGATGTTCCCCACGGCCGCGGTGATCGGCGCACTGATGGGCCTGGGCCAGCTGGCAGCGACCTCTGAACTGACCGCGCTGCGTGCACTGGGCCTGTCGCGCAAGCGCCTGAGCGTTTCGGTGGCGATCGCGCTGTCACTGCTGACCGCGGTGATGGTGCTCAGCGCCGAGACGCTGGGCCCCTGGGGCCAGGACCGCGCCGATGCGCTGAAGTCCAGCGCCAAGTGGGGCCGGGATATCGCGACCAGCCGCTACTCCGGCCTGTGGGCACGCGAAGGCGATACCTTCCTCAACGCGCAGAGCGGCGAGGAGCAGCTGGTCGGTGAAAAGGGCACCCGCCTGATCCTGCGCGACGTGCGTCTCTACCGCATTGCCGGGAACGGAGGGATCGCCTCGTTGACCCATGCCGCCACCGCCGAGCACGACAAGGACGGCTGGGTGCTGACCGGGGTGCGTCGCGACACCTTCGGCGAGCGTTCGGCGACCCGCCAGGAAGTGGCGCGCGAGCCGTGGAACTCGAATCTCGATGCGGCGGCACTGGCTACCGGCATCGCCAAGCCGCGCAACCTGAGCGTTGCCGAGCTGAGCACCAGCATTGCCTACCGCCAGCGCAACGGGCTGGATGCGCGCGATTTCGAGGATGTCTACTGGAGCCGCTGGTTCTACCCGGTGAACGTGCTGGCACTGTGCCTGGCGGCGGTGCCGTTCGCGTTTGGTTCGCTGCGCAGCGGCGGCATGGGCAAGCGCCTGTTCCTGGGCATCCTGTTCGCGCTGGGCTTCTGGCTGCTGCAGCTGTTCTTCGGGCGCATGGCCGGCGCGTTGAAGTTCGACTACCGCATTGCCTATGCGTTGCCGCCGATCGTGATGCTGGCGGTGTCAGGACTGCTGTTCCGGCGCAAGTCGGGCTGATTCTGGTAGCGCGGGGCCATGCCCGGCGCTACCGGGGCAATCCACCGCTTCGGCATCCGTGCCAGGACCACCAGCATCCCGGCCCAGCGTGCTGGATTCTGTAGAGCCGAGCCCATGCTCGGCTGCTTTTTGCGCACCGCCTGCCAGCCGAGCATGGGCTCGGCTCTACAGGTCGTGCATCACCGTTTCGGCATGCGCACCAGACGGGTGCCGCTGGCGCGGTCGTGCCAGGTCAGGCGTTGACGGTCGACCCACGCCCACCAGAATCCCAGCCCGCCCAGCAGCAGTGACAGCGTACCTACCGCAAAGCGCAGCCACAGCTGGTTGCGCCGCAGTGGCGTGCCATCGCTCGATTGCACTTTCAGCCGCCATGGACGCATGCCCAGCGTCTGTCCGCCGCGGCGCCAGCTGGCCGTGGCGTACCACCCCGTGATCGCCCAGCACACCGCCCACAGCAGCCACTGCCAGGCACTGAATGGCGCGATGTTCTCGCGTTGCGCGTGGCCGCTGAGGGTGTAGGCGAGGGTGAACAGCGTGCCGGCGAGCATCCACAGTGCCAGCACCGGCAGTGCGTCGTAGACCATTGCCAGCATGCGCCACAGCAACAATGCGCGCGGATGGGGCATTTCGGTAGCAGCGGCAGAGGCCGTGTCGGTGGCAGGCTGGGACATGCGTCGAGCATACGCAAAGCTGGCCGTGCCCGCAGTGGCCCCCGTATCCTGCACGCATGGCCCATGTTTCCACCCCCGCCGAACGCCGCCAGCTGGTCCAGCAACTGCCCGAACTGCGCGCCGACGACAGCGCGCGCATCCAGCGCTTCCTTGATGCGATCTGGGCCGAGAACGGCCTGGCCCGCGCCACCCTCGACAGCTACCGGCGCGATCTGGAAGGGCTGGCGCGCTGGATGGATGGGCGCGACGGTGGCCTGGCCGGCATCGAGCGCCCCGGACTGTTCGAGTATCTGGCCTGGCGCACCCGGCATGGCTGGTCGCCGCGCAGCAATGCGCGCCTGCTGTCGGCGTTGCGGGCGTTCTTCGCCGATGGCGTGCGCCGCGGCGAACGCAGCGAGGATCCCAGCGCGCTGCTCGACCCGCCGAAGTTGCCACGGCTGCTGCCCAAGGCGCTGGCCGAAAGCCAGATCGACGCGCTGCTGGCAGCGCCCGATACCGACAGCGCATTGGGCCTGCGCGATCGCGCCATGCTGGAACTGATGTACGCCGCCGGCCTGCGCGTGAGCGAGCTGGTGCTGCTGCCCGCGACTGCGGTCAACCTGCGCCAGGGCGTGCTGCGGGTCACCGGCAAGGGCAGCAAGGAACGGCTGGTGCCGTTGGGCGAGGAATCCCAGCACTGGCTGGAGCGCTACCTGCAGCACTCGCGGCCGCAGCTGGTCGGGAAGGGCAAGGTGCAGGCGCTGGCCGATGGGCAGACGCCGTTGTTCATCGAGCCGTCGCTGCATGCGCTGACCCGGCAGGCGTTCTGGCACCTGGTCAAGCGCCATGCGCAGGTGGCCGGCATCGACCCGGCGCGGATCAGCCCGCACGGCCTGCGCCACAGCTTCGCCACCCATCTGCTCAACCGTGGTGCCGACCTGCGCGCGTTGCAGATGCTGCTCGGCCACAGCTCGCTGTCCACCACCCAGATCTACACCCTGGTAGCGCGCGAGCACCTGCAGAAGCTGCACGCCCGCCACCATCCGCGCGGCTGAGCAGGCCCCTGAATCCCGGCCACAAACCATGGGCGGTGCCGCTGTCCGGTACCGCCGGCTGTGTCAGAATCCAGGGTCTTCTTCTGTCGCGGATCGTTCCATGCTCCGATTTGCCATCGCCGCCGTGTTCGGTGCGCTCAGCCTGACCGCCTGCGCCCAGCCGGCCTCGCCGGCCGCCAAGGCGCCTGCTGCTGCCGCTGCGGCCAAGGCCGCCCCCGCCGCCAACGCGTCGGCCGACCAGGCGGTACGTGCCGCGTTGACCGCGCTCAATCCCGGTTTCCAGGTGGATTACATCGGTGCCGCACCGTTCCCGGGCTTCCGTGAAGTGGTGGTCTCCGGCCAGCTCCTGTACGTGTCCGATGATGGCCGTTACCTGTTCCAGTCGCAGCCTTACGACACCCGTGCCAAGGGCCCGGCCAACAGCGAAGGCCTGCTCGGCTACCGCCGCGATCTGCTGGCCAAGGCCAACCATGGCGACCGCATCGTGTTTGCCGCACCGAACGCCAAGTACACCATCAGCGTGTTCACCGACATTGAATGCGGCTACTGCCGCAAGCTGCACCAGGACATCGCCGAGCTCAACCGCAACGGCATCTCCGTCGAGTACCTGGCATTCCCGCGCATGGGCCTTGGCAGCAAGGACTACACCGACATGATCTCGGTCTGGTGTGCGGCCGATCGCCGCCAGGCACTGACCAACGCCAAGCGCGGTGGCAGCGTGCCGGCAAAGAACTGCACCAACCCGGTGGCGATGCAGTACGCACTGGGCCAGCAGCTGGGCGTGAACGGCACGCCGGCGATCTTCGCGCCGGACGGCACCCAGCTGGGGGGCTACCTGCCGCCGGCACAGCTGCGTGCGGCGCTGGAAAAGCTGTCGGCCAAGCGCTGACGCGACCGACCTTGTTTCTGTAGAGCCGAGCCCATGCTCGGCTGATGTTTCCGCAGCCGAGCATGGGCTTGGCTCTACAGGTAGGAAGCCGGGGGCGCGCAGCACCCCCGGCTTTTTTCTTACTTCAGGCCATCACTGACCGCCTTGGTCAGCGTGCCCTGCGCATCGTCACCACTGAACTCCCAGACGAACGCGCCGCCCAGGCCCTGGGTCTTCACGTAGCCCATCTTGCGGGTGATGTTGGCCGGGGTGTCGAAGCTCCACAGCGTGCTGCCGTTGTAGATCCAGGTAGCACCTGCGGTGTTGTCGGTGTAGCCCGGCCACGCCAGGTTCTTCAGCACCTTCCAGTCTTCGATGCCGGCTTCATACGTGCCCGGGGCAGCGCCGGTCGCGGTCTGGTACAGGCCGTTGTTGGCGTTGGCCACACCGGTCCAGCCACGCCCGTAGTAGCCGATGCCCAGGTTGAGCTTGGCCGCGGGCACGCCGCGGCTGATGAAGGCCTCGATGGCGTCGTTGCTGTTGTACAGCTTCTGGTCGCCGGTGGACGGATCATTGGGCGAATCGAACAGCGCCGACTGGTGATTGGTCTTCGCATCCCACGCGCCGTGGAAGTCGTAGGTCATCACGTTGATATAGTCCAGGTACGGGTGGTACGCGGCCGGATCGGTGACGCGGATCTTGTCGATGCCGGCGCCCACCGCCACCGTCAGCAACAGGCCCGGACGCACCGCATCGAGCTGGCGGCGGAACTCGGCCATCAGCGCGGTGAAGTTGGCGTTGTCTTCCGGCTTGCCGCATTCGATGCCGCAGGCCACCGGGTATTCCCAGTCGATGTCGATGCCGTCGAACACCCCCAGCGCGGCACCGGCACCACCGGCACCGTCGGTCACTGGCAGATTGCCCTTGATGTACGCGTCGATGCACGAGGCGACGAAGGCCTGGCGGTTCTCCGGGCGCGCCGCGCTGGAGAAGCCGCGCGACCAGGTCCAGCCACCCAGCGAGATCAGTACCTTCAGGTTCGGGTACTTGGCCTTGAGCTGCTTGAGCTGGTTCCAGTTGCCGCGCAGCGGCTGGTCCCAGGTATCGGCGCTGCCGCTGACACTCTCGGCGGCACTGAAGGCCTTGGTGTAGTCGGCGAAAGCATCGCCACCGGCACCGCTGTTCGGATCCGAGGGTTGGGTGACGCCCACTTCGCAACGGTTGTTGCGCACGTTGCCGAACGCGTAGTTGATGTGGGTCAGGCGCGCGGCCGAACCGCTGCTGTCGATGTTCTTGACCCGGTAGTTGCGGCCGTAGATGCCCCACTGGGTGAAGTAACCGATGACCCGCTTGCCGGTGGTTCCGCCGTCGCCGGCCAGCGTGGTGGCGCTGATCTCGGTGCCCTGCGCTGAGGCATTGCCGGCATTGTCGCGGGCGCGTACGCGGTAGCGGTAGGTGGTGGATGCAGTCAACCCGCCATCGACGTAGCTGGCACTGGACGGTGAACCGACCAGGCTGCCGTTGCGGTACACGTCATAGCCGGCCACGCCGCTGCCACCGGTGTTGTCGGTGGACGGGCTCCAGCTGAGCGCGATGCTGTTGGCGGTACGGGTGCCGACCGCCAGCCCGCCCGGCACGCTCGGCGCGGTGGTGTCGCCGCTGGCGGCGTTGACGGTGATGGTGATGGTCGCCGTGCTGGTGGTGGCGTTGTTGTTGTCGGTGGCCACCGCGCGCAGGGTGTGGCTGCCGGCGCTGGCGTTGGCCCAGCTGGCCGCATACGGCGCACTGGTGGCCACGCCGAGCGTGCTGCCATCGCGGAAGAACTCGACCTTGGCGACGCTGCCGTCTGGATCACTGGCGGTGGCGGTCACGTTCACCGTGCTGCCGGCACTGAAGGTGGCACCGTTGGCCGGCGAGGTCAGGCTGACCACCGGCGGCTGGTTGGCGCCGCCGCCATCGCAGGCGCCGAGGTTGGTGTAGTAGGGCGCGCCGGCCGGATGGTCCGGCGGCGCGTTCCAGATGTCCTGGTTCGCCCGATAGAGGACGCCTCCTTTCTGCAGGGTATCGCCGGCCCGGTAGATCTTGGCCTGGTCCCATTCGGCCACCCCGGCACAGCTGGCGGCCTGCGCCAGGCCGGGCAGGACGGCGGCACCGGCGGCCAAGGCAAGCAGCCAGGCCAGGCGGCGGGGACGACAGCTTCGGGTCGAACGTTCGGCACTGCGCACAATCGGGTCGTACATGGGTAAGTCTCCGATCAAAGGGCGCGCGGGCCCCGATGGCGCCGCGCGTGACGCAGGTCCGGGCATCGCCGGGGAAGGCGACGGAGGGGCCGGACGGAGGGCACCTGGGAGGCCGGGGAGAGAGTCCGGCACCAGGTGGGGACAACGTTGTCATCAATTGCGTGGTCAATCCGTGAGCAAGCGCATGGTTCGGGGAATCGGGCGGAGAGCGCGCTGCGCGCGGTCGGCGGCCATCGGCGGAGCCCCTCGTGGCTGGGGCTTTCCGCGAACAGCGGATTTCTGGGGGTTGGGGGGGGGGGGGGGGGGGGGGGGGGGGGGGG
>NZ_JAPTFO010000008.1:0-88766 GCF_030985515.1 Stenotrophomonas sp. Sm10 | reverse complement strand
CCCCCCCCCCCCCCCCCCCCCCCCCCCCCCACTCCCCCCATCCGCATCCGACATCCCGGAACGAAAAGGCCGGCATACGCCGGCCTTTTCATTCACCACGCCGGGGCGTGGATCATTCCGATTCCCACCACATCCAGAAGCTGTCCCACAGGCGCTTGAAGAAGCCGGCCTGTTCGACGGCAGCCACGGCAACCAGCGGCGCTTCGGCGACGACCTTGCCGTCCAGCGTGACCTTCACGGTGCCGATCTGCTGGCCGGCAGTGAACGGTGCCTCCAGGGTCTTGGGCACGTCGATGCTCGGCTTCAGGTCGTTGTAGCGGCCGCGCGGCACGCTGACCAGCATCGGCTGCGCCACGCCCAGCTGCACCTTGTCGGCCGTGCCCTTCCAGACCTTGTGCTCGGCCACGGGCTTGCCCGGCTCGTACAGGCGGTGGGTCTCGAAGAAGCGGAAACCCCAGTTCAGCAGGGCCAGGCTGTCATCAGCGCGCTGCTTTTCCGACGCACCACCCAATACCACGGCGATCAGGCGCTGGTCGCCGCGCTGCGCCGAACTCATCAGGCAGTAACCGGCTTCGGAGGTGTGGCCGGTCTTGATGCCGTCGACGCTGCCATCTCGCCACAGCAGCAGGTTGCGGTTCGGCTGCTTGATGTTGCCGACCTGGAATTCCTTGATCTTGTTGTACGCGTAGGTTTCCGGGTAATCACGCACCATCGCGCGGCCCAGCAGTGCCAGGTCATAGGCGGTGCTGTGGTGGCCTTCGGCGGTCAGGCCGTGGGCGTTGACGAAGTGCGAGTTCTTCATGCCGATCTTGGCGGCGTAGCTGTTCATCAGCGACGCGAAGGCTTCTTCGCTGCCGGCCACATGCTCGGCCAGGGCGATCGCGGCGTCATTGCCGGACTGGATCGCCATGCCCTTTTCCATGTCTTCCAGGCGTGCGGTCTGATTGACCGGGAAGCCGCTGTAGCTGCCATCGGTGCCGGCGCCGCCTTCGCGCCATGCGCGCTCGCTCATCATCACCTGGTCATCCGCACGGACCTTGCCGTTCTTGACCTCGGCGGCAACCACGTAGGACGTCATCACCTTGGTGATGCTGGCCGGGGCCAGCTGCTCGTGGATGTTTTCGCCAGCCAGCACCTGGCCGGTGGCGTAGTCCATCAGCACCCAGGCCTTGGATACGCTCGGCACCGGCGCCGGGGGGGTGGCAACGGTGGCCGGGGCAGCGGCGGCGGCAGGCGCAGGCGTGGCCGGGGTCGGCAGCGGCGTCTGGGCGGAAGCCAGGCCCACCACCAGGGTGGCGGCCAGGGCGGTGGCGGCGGAACGGAAATTCATTGGACAGCAGGCTCCAGGGGACGGCCAGGAATGGAGGGTGGAACGAAGCGGCCATTGTAAGGCCGGGCGAGCCTGGGCCGGCAGCACCAGCCCAGGCGGGTCAATCCTTGACGATCTGCGGCGAACCCAGGCCCAGACCGGCGATGCGGCCGACAAGTTCCGCGGCACTGGCATGGTCGCTGGCGGGAACGCGCAGCCGGAACAGGGTGCGGCCACCGGCGGCGATGTCGCTGATGGTCGCGCCGACAATGCCGGCCGCGTTGAGCTGGCCCATCGCGCGGTTGGCATTGTCGCGGCTGGAGAAGCTGGCGACCTGCACCATCACCGCGCCGACCACCTGCTGCGACAGGCTTGGGGCTGCTGCGGTGGCGGGCACCGTACGCACTGCGGCCGGCGCGACCGTGCGCGGCGCGGCGCTGGCGACTGCAACCGGCGCCATTGTGGGGCTGCGCACCGGCGGTGCGCTCGGCGGCAGGCTGCTGACCGCCACGTCCGGCACCGCGCTGGCCACGCCCTGTGTGGTGGCCGGCTGGCCACGCGCAGGCGTGGCGTCGGCCGGAAGGCGCTTGACCAGGCGATCGATGTCGCTGTCGGCGGTGGCACGCGCAGCCGTTACCGGGCGCGTACTGGCCGCCGCGACAGCCGTTTCGGCGGCACGGCGCTCGCGGCGCGACGGCTTCTGCGCCAGCAGGTTGCCCTCGCCCGGCTGCAACGCGCGCACCTCCACATTGCCGGTACCGCGCTGGGTGATGCCCAGCCGCACTGCGGCTGCATAACTGAGGTCGACCACACGGCCATCATGGAACGGGCCACGGTCGTTGACGCGCACGATCACCGACTCGCCGTTGTCCAGGTTGGTCACACGGGCGAAGCTGGGCAGCGGCAGCGTCTTGTGCGCGGCGGTGAACTGGTACATGTCGTAGACCTCGCGGTTGGAGGTCAGGCGGCCGTGGAACTTGGCGCCGTAGTACGACGCGGTACCGCGCTCGACATAGTTGCGGGTGTCGTCGAGCACCTTGTACGACTTGCCCAGCACCACGTACGGCGACTTGTTGCCGATGGCCGAACGCTCTTCGGCGGTCACTTCCGGCTCGGGAATGCAGGCGACGTTGGGAATGTAGTCCGGGGTGCTGTCGCGCACGCCTGGCTTGTACAGCCCCCCGGCGGTGTAGTTGCCGCGCGTGTTCGGGTCTTCCTTGGCCGCGGCATAGGGCGAGCCTTCCGGGCAATGCGCCGGGCGCGAGCCCCGACCCTGCACCACCGTGCCGCTGGGCTTGCCACCGTGGCCGGCCGTGGCCGGCTTCTTCGGCGCACTGCTGCAGGCAGCCAGCGCGAGGACGATCAAGCTCGGGACCAGCCATCTGATGTTCATGCCGGGGGCAGCTCCTGTCCGGCGATGGCCTGCGACAACTGGAACACGGCCATCGCGTACATCTTCGAGAGGTTGTAGCGGGTGATCGCGTAGTAGTTCTGGAAGCCCAGCCAGTACTGCTTGCCGGTGCTGCCCTCAAGCGTGATCGGCGTTGCGGTGGCGCCCGGCTGCACCGCAGCGCTGGGCTGGTAGCCGCGCTGGGCCAGGTCGGCCAGCGACCAGGTCGGCATCCATTCGGTCGGGTTGAACTCCTCGCGACCCGGCGCCAGCGTGGCCGGTACGGCCACCTGGCCACCACGGACCCAGCCGCCCTTCTTCACGAAATAATTGGCGATGGACGAGAACACATCGTCGTAGCTGGTGAACAGGTCGCGACGGCCATCGCCATTACCGTCCACGGCGTAATCGAGATAGCTGGACGGCATGAACTGGCCCATGCCCATCGCACCGGCATAGCTGCCCTTGAGCGTGGTGATGTCCAGCTTTTCCTCACGGCCCAGCTCGAACAGCTTGGCCAGCTCATCGCGGAAGAACAGCTCGCGGCGCACTTCGCGTTCCAGCTTGGCCGGGTCGCCACTGCGCGGGTAGTAGAACGCCAGCGTGTACAGCGCATCGAGCACGCGGTGGTTGCCGGCATTTTTCCCGTAACTGGTCTCCACGCCGATGATCGCCACGATCACCTCGGCCGGCACGCCGGTGCGCTGCTGCACGCGATCCAGTTCGGCACGATGCTGGGCCAGGAACGCGCGGCCGCCATCGATGCGTGCCTTGCTGATGAACATCGGCCGGTATTCGTTCCACGGTTTGACCCGTTCGGCCGGACGCGACATGGCGGCGATGATCGGCTGGCGCACCTGCGCCTGGTCGAGCACGCTGCTGATCTGCTCCGGCCTCAGGCCATAGCGCTTGGCGGTATCGGCAATGAAGCGGGCCCGTGCAACCTCGAACGGCACCGGGGTGAGATCGACCGGCGGTGCGGTGGCGGCAGCGGCTTCAGGCGCGGCCTCGGCCGGACCATGGGCCTTGGCGGACGGCTGGCGCGGCGTGCTGCTGGCCTGCGGCGAAGACGGTGGGGACTTCGGCTGGGTCGCGCAGGCGACCAGGCCGAGGGTGAGCATGCAGGCCAGAGTGCGTCGAATCATCGTCGCAGGTTAGCAGGTCATGGATGAATTAAAACCCCTAACACCATGAATCACAACGATTTGCGCCCGTTCAGCGGGAAATGTGAAGACGTCGTGATCGGGCTTCCCCATTCAGATAGAGGTGGCCGGTTGCGTCCCCATCCCCGCAGACGCAACCGGCGACCGGATCCGGTCGATACCTGCGCGGCTGCCGCTCCCCAGTGGCAGTGCCCCGCGCTCCCTGTATCCGTTGGATCAGTACTGCTCCCGCCCGACGCCCCCTCGCGCTGCATCGATTGACGGCGCGCCGTGCCGAACGGGCCGCCATTGTGCAGGCCGATTACGACAAGTCCATTGATCAAGATCAACGCGGCGTAAAAGTGTGAACCAGCTAACGTTTTTTGCGGACTTTGGTCAGCGGGTGTGCTGCCGTGCATCGTTGTGAGAACGATTCCACAACGGGCGTTGCGCAGAGTCAGGAAGTTTCCAGCCAACGGCGCTGCCCCTGGTGGGTGGTGTCTGGGTGGTCGCGGAAAGGAGAAGCCGCGGGTGGGCCGGTCGGGTTGGGTGCGCGGGGGACGCCGTGAATCCGTCCCTGGAGGCTTGGCAGCCGCATCCATGCGGCTGACACCCCCGCGTACCCAACCCGACCGGCCTCTGACAGATTTCGGAGGTCTGCCACCCACGGAGAAGAAAAAGAAGATCAAAAGATCGCGACGCTGCGCTTGCTCGTGACCCGAGCATGGATCGGCTCTACACAAGGCAATGAAGCGACCCGCCAGGCCGCCTTTGCTTTTGATCTTCTTTTTCTTCTCCGGGGGAGACGCGCACGGAACCTGTCCGTGGCCGGGTAGATGGGCTGCGCAGGGGCGTGAGCCGCATGGATGCGGCGACCGAGCTTACATGGATGTACTTGCAGCGTCCCCTGCGCGGCCCATCTACCCGGCCCCACCCATGAACTGCTTTGCGCGGTCATCCACGAGGGGCTGCGCCGTTGGCTGGAAACCCTATCCCCCGTGCACGGGTCGGTGCCCGCGCACCGCTATCACCAGCCCGATACCCGCCAGCAGCGACACCGCCGAGGTACCGCCATAACTGATCAACGGCATCGGAATGCCCACCACCGGCAGCAGGCCGGAAATCATCCCGCCGTTCACCAGTACGTACACGAAGAACGCCAACCCCAGGCTGCCGGCCAGCAACCTTGCGTGCGTGTCGCGGGCGTGCACCGCGATCCACAGGCAGCGGCCGACCACGAACAGGTACAGCGCAAACACGGTGGCCACGCCGATCCAGCCGAACTCTTCGGCCAGCACCGAGAACGCGAAGTCCGTGGTGTACTCAGGCAGGAAGTCCAGCGTGGCCTGGGTGCCCTGCCCCCAGCCACGACCCTGCCAGCCACCGGAACCGATCGCGATGCGTGACTGCAGGATGTTCCAGCCGGTGCCGAGCGGGTCTGCCGCCGGATCGAGGAAGGTCAGCACGCGATCCTTCTGGTACTGACGCAACAGACCGAACCATGCCAGGGGTGCGGCCACCGCAAGCCCTGTTGCCCCGGTCGCCACCCATCCCCAGTGCAGGCCCGCCAGCAACAAGGCGAACACGCCGCTGGCGGTGACCAGCGTTGCGGTACCGAGGTTGGGCTGCATCAGGATCAGTACTGCAGGCATGCCGATCAGCACCGCAGCCGTCAGTACCGTGCGTGGCGACGGCGGCAGCGGTTGGCGATGCAGGTACCAGGCCATCATCAGCGGCAGGCTGAGCTTGAGCAGTTCGGACGGTTGCAGGTAGAACACGCCGAGGTTGAGCCAGCGCTGCCCGTATTTGCCGGTGCCGACCACGTAGACCGCCATCAGCGGCAGCATCGACAACGCATACAACGCTGGTGTCCACGCCCGCAGGCGCAGCAGCGAAACACGCGACAGCAGCCACATCGCCACCAGGCCACCGGCAAAGCGCGCCGCCTGCCCGGCCACGGGGCCGGACACGCTGTGCAGCACCGCCAGGCCGACGCCCATCAGGATCAACAACGCAACCAGCAACGGCAGATCGATCGTGCGCACCGCCTCACGGCAGCCGCCAAGCAGTCGTTTCCATTCCACACGGCCACGGTAGCAATGCGTGCTTGCGTGAAGCTGTCAGCGCGGTGCCGCATTTGTAGAGTCGAGCCATGCCCGACTGCCTTCCATACAGCAGAAGCAGCCGAGCATGGCTCGGCTCTACAAGAATCAGGAGCAGGAAGCGCGGCGGCTAGCCGTAGCCGCCGTGCACCGGGTTGTGGCTGCGCACCGCCATCACCAGGCCGAAGCCGGCCAGCAGTGACACCGCCGAGGTACCGCCGTAACTGATCAGCGGCATCGGCACGCCCACCACCGGCAGCAGGCCGGAAATCATCCCGCCGTTGACCAGTACGTAGACGAAGAATGCCAGTCCGGTGGCCCCGGCAAGCAGGCGCGAATAGGAATCGCGCGATTGGCTGGCAATCCACAGGCAACGCCCGATCACCAGCAGGTACAGCGCCAGCACGGTGGCCACGCCGATCCAGCCGAATTCCTCGCTCAGCACCGAGAACGCGAAGTCGGTGGTCTGCTCGGGAATGAAGTTCAGGTGCGACTGCGAGCCCTCGCCCCAGCCCTTGCCATCGAAGCCCCCGGAACCGATCGCGATCTTCGACTGGATGATGTTCCAGCCGGCGCCAAGCGCGTCCATTTCCGGGTCCAGGAACATCATGATGCGGTCCTTCTGGTACGGCCGCAGCAGCCAGAACCAGGCCACCGGCGCGACCGCGGCCACGCCGCCTACGCCCAGCCCGACCCACCACCACGGCAGGCCTGCCAGCAGCAGCACGAACACGCCACTGGCGGCGATCAGCACACCGGTGCCGAAGTCCGGCTGCAGCATCACCAGGCCGGTCGGTACGCCGATGATGACCAAGGCCACGAGCACGGTATTGAAGCGCGGTGGCAGCGGCATCCTGTGCAGGTACCAGGCCACCATCATCGGCAGGCTCACCTTCAGCAGCTCGGCCGGCTGCAGGTAGAAGAACTTCAGGTCCAGCCACTGCCGGCCATACTTGCCGGTGCCGAGCACGAACACCGCCAGCAACGGAATCATCGAGATCGCATAGATCATCGGCGTGGCCGAGCGGATGCGCAGGATAGGCACGCGCGAGATGCCCCACAGCGCCGCCATGCCCACCGCGAAGCGCGCGCCCTGGGCCATCACCAGGCTGTCGCCTCCGGCACTCTTCAGGGTCGCCAGGCCGATCACCATCAGCGCGCCGAGGGCCAGGCACAGCACCCAGTCCAGCGTACTGAAGAAGCGGCGCAGCATGTCGCCGGCCCAACGCAGGAACACTCTCATCGTGCGGGCTCCGCAGGGGTCGGCCGTGGCGTGGCCGGCAACGCGGCGGCCTGCGCATCCGGCTGCGGCGCGGGTGCAGGCGCCGGTGCAGGCACGCCGATCAGCACCGGATGTTCTCCCACCTGTGCAGCGGCAAGGTCGCCGGCCTGGCGCGCGCTCGCGTCTTCGTTGTCGAACGCGGTGGCGCCGATGGCAGTGGTGCCGCGCTCGCTGTCCAGCGGCTGCATGCCTTCGGGCATCTTGCCCAGCAGGTAGGCATCGAACACCTTGCGGGCGATCGGCGCCGCGGCTGAACCACCGTAGCCACCGCCTTCCACCGCCACCGCAATCGCGATCACCGGGTTTTCGACCGGCGCGAAGCCAACGAACAGCGCGCGGTGGCGCAGGTGCATCGGCAGGCTCTTCGGGTTCACTGCAGCAGTGCCCTTGCGGCTGATGACCTGTGCGGTACCGGTCTTGCCAGCCATCACGTACGGCGCACCCACCGCCACGCGCCAGCCGCTGCCGCCGGGCCGCATGGTCGCCATCATGCCCTCGCGCACGGCCTGCACGTTGTTGGGGTTGGGGCTGATCGGCTTGCTTTCGCCGGCCGGCATTGCCGTCCAGTCGCTGTCGAATCCTTCGCGCTGCTGGATCACCAGGTGCGGGGTGCGCAGCTGGCCGTCGGCCAGCGCGCTGACGCCGCGCGCCAGCTGCAGCGGGGTGACCTTCCAGTCGCCCTGGCCGATGCTGATGTTGACCGTGTCGCCCGGGAACCAGGCTTCCTTGCGGGTCTTCCGCTTGTAGGCCGGCGACGGCAGGATGCCGCCGATTTCGCCGGTGAGGTCGATGCCGGTCGGCTGGCCGAAGCCGTAGTACTCCATGTAATGGTCGAAGCGCTCGATGCCCAGGTCCAGCGCCAGCTTGTAGTAATAGGTATTGACCGATTCGGCGATCGACTTGCGCAGGTCGGTCCAGCCGTGGCCGCCGCGATGCGCATCACCCCAGCCACGTGAAGTGCCGGGCAGGTAGAACATGCCGGTGGACAGCACCTTGTCTTCCGGGCGGCGCACGCCCGAATCCAGGCCGGCCAGGCCGATCAGGGGTTTCAGCGTGGAACCGGGGGCGACGCCACCGAGCACCAGGCGGTTGAACTGCGGCCGCGACGGGTTTTCGTTCAATGCCTTGAAGTCGGCATGGGAAATGCCGTTGACGAACAGGTTGGGGTCGTAGGACGGCAGGCTGACCATCGCCAGCACTTCGCCGGTACGCGGGTCCATCGCCACCGCCGAGCCTTCCTGGTCGCCGAAGGCAGCCACCATCGCGCGCTGCAGGTCGGCGTCGATCGACAGCCGCAGGTCCGCACCGGACTGCGCGGCCACCCGGCCGATGGTGCGGATCGCGCGGCCCTGCACGTTGGTCTCGACCTGTTCATAGCCGACCCGGCCACGCAGCTGCTGCTCGTAATAGCGCTCCAGGCCGGATTTGCCGATGTGGGTCAGCGCGGCATTACCTTCGCCGAGGATTTCCAGATCCTTGTCATCGACGCGACCGACGTAGCCGATGATGTGCGCGAACAGATCGCCATACGGGTAGCGCCGGGTCAGGTAGGGTTCCAGCTCGACCCCCGGGAAACGCCAGCGGTCGACGGCAAAGCGCGCCATCTCCTCGTCGCTCATGCGCAGCTTCAGCGTGACCGGCAGGAACTTGCGGCGCGCCTTGCGCGACTTGTTGAACGCTTCCAGCTCTTCCGGGCTGATGTTGATGATCTTCGCCAGCCCTTCCAGGGTGGCGTCCATGTCCTTGACCTTGTCCGGGGTCACGTCCAGGCGGAACGCCGGCACGTTCTCGGCCAGCAGGCGGCCATTGCGGTCGTAGATCATGCCGCGCCCGGGCACCACCGGCCGCGGCTTGATGCGGTTGGCTTCCGAGCGCGTGGCATAGATGTCGTGGTCAAGCACCTGCAGCTTGAAGTACCAGCCGCCCAGCCCCAGCAGGCAGACCAGCACGCCCAGGAAACCGAGCGCCGCGCGACGGCGGAACTGCTCGGCTTCGGCGTGTGGATTCTTGACCTGGCGGCGCGGAATCATGGCTCAGCGCCCGCGCTTGCCGAAGCGCACCGCGTCCAGCAGCACGAACACCAGCGGCCACAGGCCCATGCCCAGCAGCGGGGCCCACCAGTACGACCACGGCAGGGTCGGTTCGCCCACCAGGATGTGCACCAGTGCGCTGACGATGCGGTCGTTGAACAGCAGGCCGCCGATGGCCAGCATCTGCTGCGACATCGGGAAGAAGCGGATGCGCGCGCGGAAGCGCTGCAGGATGAAAGCCAGCATCACCAGCCGCAGTGCCTGCTCGCCGAGGACACCGCCGTACAGCAGGTCGGCGATGACGCCGCTGGCGAAGGCGATGCCCAGGCCGACGCGCTCGGGCGCTTCGATGACCCAGTACGCCAGCACCAGCGCCAGCCAGTACGGGCGCAGCGGCTGCAGCAGCGCCGGCAACGGCAGCAGGCCCAGCAGCAGCGCCACCACCAGGCTGGCCGGCAGCACCCATGGCTTGTCGCGCAGGCGGCTCATCGCTGCGCCTCCGGCGTGGTCGGTTGCCGGCCAGCGGCCGGCACTACCGGGGCAGCAGGATCAGGGGAGGATGCGGGGGCAACAGACCTCGTTTGCGACGAGGGCTGTTGCCGGCCAGCGGCCGGCACTACCGGGGCGCTGACCGGAGCTGGCGTCGTTGCCGCTGGCGCGGTTCCCACGGGCACGGTGGCGCCGGTGGCCGGGCCACCCGGGGCGGTTTCTTCCAGCTGCAGGCGCAGCTCCGGCGGAATGCGGATCGCCGCGCCCGGGCGCAGCAGCAGCACGTCGCGGCCGCGGTCGAGCTGCGCCGCCGGCTTCAGTTCGCCGACCAGGAACGCATGGGTGTCGTCCGGTCGCAGGCCGGTGATGGTGCCGACCGGGAAGCCGGCCGGGAAACGACCGCCAAGACCGGAGGTGACGATCTCATCGCCCACTTCCACCCCGGCGCTGAGCGGAATATCGCGCAGTTCCAGCGTGTCGCCGCGGCCATAGACGATCAGGCGAACGCCGTTGCGGGCCACGGTGACCGGCACGGCATGGTCAGGGTCGGTCAGCAACAGCACGGTAGAGGTGCCGCCGGTGACGCTGATCACCTGGCCCATCAGGCCGCCGGCGTCGATCACCGCCTGGCCGACATGCACGCCCTCGCGGCTGCCGGCATCGAGTACCAGGCGCTGTTTGACCGGGTCCAGGTCGATGTCCAGGATCGGCGCCAGCTGCACGTCCAGGCCACTGCGCTCGGCCACGTTCAGCAGTTCGCGCAGCTGGGCATTGTCCAGTGCGGCGGTCTGCAGGCGGGTCAGGCGCGCGTTGGCCAGCAGCAGCTGGTTGCGCAGTTCGCGGTTCTCGGCGACCAGCTGGCTGTGGCTGGCGGCAGAATCCTTGACCTGGTTGCCGAGCTTGCCGGGCAGGCCGGCCAGTGCCCAGACCGGCTGCACCAGGCTGTTGGCCTGCTCGCGCAGGCGCGCCAGCCAGCCGGCCTGGTCATCGAGCACGATCAGCGTGATGGCCAACGCGAGATAGGCCAGCAACCGCAGGGGGCTGGCGGCATCACCGGATCGGGAGGCGACGGGAGGACCGGCGTAGGGCGGCACGGCAACGATTCATCTGGCAGAAGGCGGAAGGGAAACACGCGGGCGCCCCGCCGGTGCCGGCCCGCCATCACGGCGGGCCGCACCCCGGAAGGGCGCGGCGGGCAGGAACGGCCGGGACGGCTTATTCCGGCGCAAAGAACTCGTTGCCGTGCATGTCCACCAGCTCCAGCGCACGACCGCCGCCGCGGGCCACGCAGGTCAGCGGATCGTCGGCCACCTGCACGTGCAGGCCGGTTTCCTCGGAGATCAGGCGGTCCAGGTCGCGCAGCAGGGCGCCGCCACCGGTCAGCACGATGCCGCGCTCGGCGACGTCGGCGCACAGTTCCGGCGGGGTCTGCTCCAGCGCCAGCTTCACCGCGCTGACGATGCCCGACAGCGGTTCGTGCAGGGCCTCGAGCACCTCGTTGGAGCTGATCTTGATCATCTTCGGCACGCCCTCGGCGAGGTTGCGGCCGGAGATTTCCATCTCGATCACTTCCGCCTGCGGGTAGGCGCAGCCCAGCTCGACCTTGATGCGCTCGGCGGTGGCTTCACCGATCAGCATGCCGTGGTTGCGGCGCACGTAGTTGGTGATGGACTCGTCGAAGCGGTCGCCGCCGATGCGGACCGAGGCCGAATAGACGATGCCGTTGAGCGAGATCACCGCCACTTCGGTGGTGCCGCCGCCGATGTCGATGACCATCGAGCCACGGGCTTCGGTGACCGGCATGCCGGCGCCGATCGCGGCGGCCATCGGCTCTTCGATCAGGAACACGTCACGGGCACCGGCTTCCTCGGCCGATTCCTTGATCGCGCGGCGCTCGACCTGGGTCGAACCGGCCGGCACGCAGACCAGCACGCGCGGGCTCGGGCGCAGCACGCGCGACTTGTGCACCTTCTTGATGAAGTGCTTGAGCATCGCCTCGGTGTAGGTGAAGTCGGCGATGACGCCGTCCTTCATCGGGCGGATGGTGGTGATGTGGCCCGGGGTACGGCCCAGCATCTGCTTGGCTTCGGCGCCTACGGCTGCCACCGAGCGGGTGCCACCGATGGCACGGTCCTGGCGCACGGCCACGACCGATGGCTCGTTCAGTACGATCCCCTGCCCGCGCACGTAGATGAGGGTGTTGGCCGTGCCCAGGTCGATGGACAGGTCGTTGGAGAACATGCCACGGAGTTTCTTGAACATCTGAGGAAGGAGTCCTGAGGGGTGTCGTGCCCGCCGCGGGATGGCGAAAAAATGGGCAGAAATCGAGGCCGACAAGCCTAGCAACCCGCCTGCCGCCGAGCAAGGAAAAAACTAGCTGAACCCGCGTCTTCACAGGCTTTCGGCCTGATCAGGTCTCACCCGGTTCTGGCCCTGAGCGGCACCAGCGGGTAACCTTTGCGCCGTCGGGCGCCCAAGGGCGCCGTTTGCTTGCCCGCTGAACCGGGCCGGCCCACCCCAAAATTCACCGCATAGGCTTACATCGATGTCCGCTCTGATCTGTGGTTCTCTTGCCTTCGACACCATCATGGTGTTCCCGGACCAGTTCAAGAATCACATCCTGCCGGACAAGGTGCACATCCTGAACGTGTCGTTCCTGGTCCCACGCATGCGCCGCGAGTTCGGCGGCTGCGCCGGCAACATCGCCTACAACCTGCACCTGCTGGGTGGCCGGCCGATCCCGATGGGCACGGTGGGATCGGACTTCGGCCCGTACCGCGAGTACTTCGAAGGCCTGGGCATCGACCTGTCGCGCGTGCGCGTGATCGATGAGCTGTTCACCCCGCAGGCGTTCATCACCACCGATCACGACAACAACCAGATCACCGCCTTCCACCCGGGCGCGATGATGCGTTCCTACGAGAACCACGTGCGTGGCGTGCCGGGCGTGACCCTGGGCCTGGTCGGCCCGGACGGCCGCGAAGGCATGATCCAGAACGCGCAGGAATTCCACGAGGACGGCATCCCGTTCATCTTCGACCCGGGCCAGGCCATGCCGCTGTTCAACGGCCCGGAGCTGCGCGCGTTCATCGATCAGGCCGACTACGTGGTGGTCAACGACTACGAGTCGAACCTGCTGCAGGAGCGCACCGGCTGGGACGAAAAGGAGATCGTCAGCCGGGTCAAGGCCTACATCACCACCCGTGGCCCGAAGGGTGCGGTCATCCACACCCCGGAAAAGAGCTACGACATCCCGCCGGCGCACGAGCGCCGCGTGGTCGACCCGACCGGCTGTGGCGACGCCTTCCGCGCCGGCCTGATCTACGGCATCCAGAAGGGCTACGACTGGCTGACCATCGGCCGCATGGGCAACCTGATGGGCGCGCTGAAGGTCGAACACCCGGGCACGCAGAACCAGCGCTTCACCTTCGATGAGTTCAACGAGCAGTTCAAGCAGCAATTTGGCTACGCGCTTAGCGCGTAACCAAATTGCTCGCGCATTCCACCTTATCCCCGCGCCTTCGGCGCGCCCCCTTGAACAACACGGGGGCTTTCCACCCGATGCGCTGCTGGGAATGCTGTTGGTAGGTGTCGACCTTGGTCGACACACTGTTTGATTCCTGTAGAGCCGAGCCATGCTCGGCTTGCGCGCGCCAGCGCGATCTGACCGGAGAGCAGCCGAGCGTGGGCTCGGCTCTACATCATCAGGCGCCCTGCCAGGCAGCCAACAAGGCGCGGCAATCGGCGAAATGCCAGTCGGCACGGCCCGGCCACGGATTTTCCGGCAGATTGACCAGCACGGTGTGCGTGCCTGCGGCACGGCCGCACTCCAGGTCGTAGGCGTGGTCACCGACCATCACTGCCTCCGCAGCCCCGATCCCCCAACGCCGCAGATGCTGCTGCAGGCCATCCGGTGAGGGTTTGGGCACCGCTTCATCGCGGCCGATGATGTCGGCATCGTCGAACAACGCCCCGACCCCGATCGCGTCCAAGGTCAGCTTCGCCAGCGCATGATCATTGCGGGTCAGGATGCCGAGCCGGCAGCCTGCCGCCGACAACGCGCGCAGCAGCTTCAGCGCACCCGGTGCCGGCAGTGCGTCCGCGGCCAGCGCGCGCTCATGATCCAGCAGCCACGCGCGCTTGGCCTGCGCCGGTGCGTCCGGCAAGGCCGCAATATGGTCAAGGATGTCTTCCTCGGCCGCGATCTTCAGCGCGCGGCGGATCGCGGCGAAATCATGCACGGCCACGGTCAGCGTGCCATCCATGTCGAACACCCAGTGCCGGATCGCGGACAACGCGTGCACGGCGCTGCCCGCCGCAACGATCACTGCCACCACTGCGGCATGCGGCTGGCGTCGACGCCACCGGTTTCGAACACAGCGGTGCGGGTGCCACCGGCCTTGACCGGGAACTCGATGCTGATCGATTTGCCCTTGCGCGCCAGCTTCCACAGCGCCTTCTGATCGGTGATGAACAGGGCGATGGCTTCATCGGTCTTCGGGCGCCACGCGGCCATCGACACCGGCTTGCCGTCGTCCACGGTCACTTTCACCGTGCACTGCGGGCAACGGAAATCGCCGGCCTGCAGCACCAGATACGCATGCCGCTTCCACTCCGGATGATCGCGGAACACCAGCTGCACCGGCTTGGCGCCGCTGCCATCCACGTCCACCCGTTCCTTGCTGTAGATCTGCGCCGAAACCTGGTTGCCCTTGTTGCCCACCGGGATCTGGTTGTACTGCCACAGTGCCTGCATGCGGCGCAGGTCGCGCGCGGCATCGCCCTTGGCCTTGACCTCGTCGAAGCCTGCGGCGATGCGCTCGGCGGCCGCGGTGTCCTTGTACTGGTCCAGCAGCGAGGCGCCGTGCAGGCGCGCGCGCTCCCAGTCCTGCGCGGCCACGGCCATGTCGTACTGCTTGGCCACGTCTTCGGCCTTGGCCTCCTTCTGCACCTGCACGGCGGCTGCGGCGGCTTCCTGCGCCTTGCGTTCTTCCTCGGGGTTGCTGCAGGCGGCCAGCGCCAGCGCGCAGGCGGTGAGCAGGATCAGTCGTTTCATGGCGGAGGTCCTTTGCGAGTGCATCCCGATTCTATCGGCAGCGAAAAGCGGATACACCAACGGCGGGTTTCCCCGCCGTTGGTGGTGAAGCAGTGACCGGTTGCTGGCCAGCGGCCGGCACTACCGCTTACTTGGCTTCAGCCTTGGCCAGCATGTCCTGGACCGAGGCGGTGGTGATCGGGTGGTAGCCCGGCTTGGCCTTTTCGAAGGCCTGCTTGGCCAGCTCCAGCCCCTTCGGGGTCTTCACCAGTTCGGCGTAGATCGGCAGGATCAGCTTGCGACGGCCGACGCGCTCGATGAATGCCGCCGCGCCTTCATTGGCCTGCTCGTAGCCGCTGCGGATCGCCAGCGGGTACCAGCGCATGGCGATTTCGCCATTCGGGGTGCCGGTGAAGTGGAAGGCCTTGTCCAGCGTGGCCAGCTTGTCCAGCGGCTGGGTTGCGCCCAGGCCGTCGATGAAGCGCACCCATTCCTGGGTGCTCCAGTCGGCGATGACCTGGCTGCTGGGCACGGTGCCGGCGCTGGCAAAGGCGATGCGTGCGGTATCGACGCTGCTGAAGTTGCGCGACTGCGCCTTGGCCGCGAACGCCGGGATACCCGGCTCGTCCAGCCATGCCTTCAGTTCGGCCTCGGTCACTGCCGACGGATTCTTCGGCAGCAGGTTCTTCTTCATGTAGTCGACGAACTGGTCGGTGTTCGCGCTCTGGAAAGCATGGTCATCGAACCAGCCCCGCAGGAACGGATCGAAGGTCTCGCGGCCGAAGCGCTGCTCCAGGAACTCCAGGAACCATGCACCCTTGACGTAGGCGACCTGGCTGAGCGCTTCGTCGGGGTCGCGCTCGTTCAGCGGCGGCAGCGCCAGCGCCTGGTCGGCCGGGCTCATGTCCTTCACTTCGGCCAGCAGGTCGGTCTGGTCGATCTGCTTCTCCATCTCGGCCATCTCCTTGCCGTACAGGGCTTCGGTGATGCGGCCCTGGACGTAGGTAGTGAAGCCTTCATTGAGCCAGATGTCCTTCCAGCTGGCGTTGGTCACCAGGTTGCCCGACCAGCTGTGCGCCAGTTCATGGGCGACCAGCGAGACCAGCGACTTGTCGCCGACGATCACGGTCGGGGTGGCGAAGGTCAGGCGCGGGTTCTCCATGCCGCCGAACGGGAACGACGGCGGCAGCACCAGCATGTCGTAGCGGCCCCAGCGGTATTCGCCGTACAGCTTCTCGGCGGCACCGATCATCTTCTCGGTGTCCTCGAATTCCTTGGCGGCCTTGTTGACCATGGTCGGCTCGGCCCAGACGCCGGAGCGGCCGGAGATCGGCTCGAACACCAGGTCGCCGGCCGCGATGGCCAGCAGGTAGGACGGAATCGGCTGCGGCATCTTGAAGGTGTAGTCACCGTCACGCGCGGCCTTCGGATCGTTGTCGGCGCTCATCAGCACCATCACGTCCGGGCGCGAGACCACGTGCGCGCTGTAGGTGAAACGCACGCTCGGGGTGTCCTGCAGCGGCACCCACGAACGGGCGTGGATGGCCTGCGACTGGCTGAACATGAAGGGCAGCTTCTTGCCCTCGGTCATCGACGGCGCCAGCCACTGCAGGCCCGAGGCGGTCGGTGCGGTGTGGTAGGTCACTTCCACCTTGGCCGGCTGCTCCGCAGCCTCGATGGTCAGCTTGCTGCCGAACACCTTGTCGGCCGGGGCCAGTTCGAACTTCAGCGGGCTGCGCGCGCCGTCGGCGGCAACGGCCTCGACCTTGGACACGGTCAGCTCGCGGGTGTCGAGCACCAGCTGCCTGGCGTCCTTCTGTTTCCATTCCAGGGTGTAGGTGGCGGTACCGCCGATCTGCTTCTGGTCGAAGTCCAGCTTCAGATCCAGCGCGATGTCCTTGATGACGACCTTGTCCGGCTCGGCGTACGAGCTTTCGTCGTGGCTGCGGTTCTCGGCGTTCACGGGGGCGGCAGGGGCCTTTGGGGCTGGGGGGGCGGGGGCGGGCGCGGCCGCCTCCTGGGAGCAGCCGGCGGCCAAGGCCACGGCCAGCGGAAGGAGCATCAGCGGATTACGCATGAATCGGGACCGTTACGGGGATCAAACCCCAATGGTAACTCCCTCCGGCCGCGCAGGCGTTGCGCGGTGCGGGGTAATGGCGGCCCACAGCACCGGTAGTGCCGGCCGCTGGCCGGCATCCGCACGGACGACGACCGGGCACGGGGATGCCGGCCAGCGGCCGGCACTACCCGGACACCGGGCTTACAGCTTGTAGCCGGAGTGGATCGAGACGATGCCGCCGGTCAGGTTCTTGTAGTGGCAGCGCTCGAAGCCGGCCTGCGCCATCATCGCCTTCAGTTCGTCCTGCGGCGGGTGCTTGCGGATGCTCTCGGCCAGGTACTGGTAGCTGTCCGAGTCATTGGCGAACAGCTTGCCCAGCTTCGGCAGGATCTTGAACGAGTGGAAGTCGTAGATCGGCTTGAACCAGTCCGCGGTGACTTCGGAGAACTCCAGCACGCGGGCCTGGCCGCCCACCTTCAGCACGCGGTACATCTCGCGCAGGCCAGCGTCCTTGTCGGTCACGTTGCGCAGGCCGAAGGCGATGGTGACCAGGTCGAAGCTGTTGTCCGGGAACGGCAGGGCCTCGGCGTTGCACTGCACGTAGTCCAGGCCCAGCACCAAGCCGCGGTTGGTCAGGCGGTCACGGCCGACCGACAGCATGCCGGCGTTGATGTCGCCCAGCACCACCGAGCCCTCGGCGCCGACGCGCTCCTTCAGCAGGGCGGCGATGTCGCCGGTGCCGCCCGCCAGATCGAGCACGCGGTCGCCCGGCTTCACCTGCGCGGTGGCCACGTAGTAGCGCTTCCACGCCCGGTGCACGCCCAGGCTCATCAGGTCGTTCATCAGGTCGTAGTTGCGCGCGACCGAGGTGAACACCTGGCCGACCAGCTTCTGCTTGTCCTTGGCGGCGACGTCGCGGAACCCGAAATGGGTGGTACCGGCTTTGTAGGGGGATTCGCTCATGGCCCCGATTATCGCACCGCCGGGGGCCAGCGGCACCCCCTGCCCGTATCATGGCGAGCCACGACTTACCGGAGCCCCGCATGATCACCACGCCCGACTACCAGGCCCTGCTGCAGACCGCCATCGCCGAAGCCCGCCAGGGCCTGGCCGAGGGCGGCGTGCCGATCGGCGCGGCCCTGTACCACAACGACGGCCGCCTGCTTGGCTGCGGCCACAACCGCCGCGTGCAGGAAGGCGACCCGTCGGTGCACGGCGAGACCGATGCGTTCCGCAAGGCCGGCCGCCAGCGCCGTTACCAGGACACGATCATGGTCACCACCCTGGCACCGTGCTGGTACTGCTCTGGCCTGGTGCGCCAGTTCAACATCGGCACCGTGGTGGTGGGCGAATCGCGCACCTTCCAGGGCGGCATCGACTGGTTGCGGGAAAACGGCGTCAACGTGATCGACCTCGACAACCAGGAATGCGTCGACCTGCTCGGCGATTTCATCAGCCGCCATCCGGACATCTGGAACGAAGACATCGGTGAATGAGCCACACACCGTCATCCGTTGAACCCGTTTAATGAACGCTTCAGTGCCGCCACCTCTTAGTGCGGACAGCGTTTGCGGCCATTGCCGTGACCGCGCGCACAGTCAGCTGGACTGCGTGCACACACTGCGGTAACACCCCGCCCGGCTGACACGCCTAGGGTGGGGTTACCGGGGCTCGTTTCCCCGGCGGAGCCAGCCATGTGCGCGCACGCCGTACGACCTACGCCCGACCCGATCCTCGAATCCATCCGCGAACGCCTGCAGCAGCACTTCGCGCTGCACCGGCGCAGTGCGTCGTTCTGGAGTGCCTACCAGGGCCTGCAGCTGGAACTGGTGCGCGGCCAGCCACGCGATCACGAGCGACTGTGCAACGCGATGGCCACCATGGCCGAGCAGATGGGGGCGGTCGAGCACGCGCAACTGATCAGCAATCGCCACACCGGCTCCACATCCCGCTGACGCGGCATGCACCGGCAGATACGCCACACTCCGATGAACCCCCACTCCCTTTCCACTCAACCGAACTGGATTGTCATGCACGCTGAAGTCCCCACCATTCCTCCGGTCATCAACGTAGACGCCGAGCTTGACCACTGGCGCCGCCAGCATGCCGAGGGCGCACTGCCGCACAACTCGTTCGGCTCCTACGTGCCGTGGATCAAGTTCGCCTGTGATTCGCTGATCACCCAGCCGCGCGCCAGCGAGGCCGAACGTGACGAAATGTTCCAGACCCAGTACGCCCTGCAGATCATGCCGCGGCTGAGCGAAGCACAGGCCCGCGAGTTCGTCGACCTCTGCTGGCAGCACGTCTATCAGAGCAGCCCGGTGCGCAGCCTGCAGGCGCCACGACTGCAACGCATGCGCGCCTGACGGCCGCTGCACGGCGCCTCCACGCGCCACTGCCGATCATCCTCGTCACCTGAGTGGGACGACGACGATGAAAGCACGAAACCTGTTCAATACGATCGCCAAGAAGGCCGCGGCCGCCACGGGCTCGCCGTGGACCTTCCTGGCTGCAGTGGCGATCGTGGTGATCTGGGGCATCAGTGGCCCGGTGTTCGGCTTCAACGACACCTGGCAGCTGGTGATCAACACCGGCACCACCATCATCACCTTCCTGATGGTGTTCCTGATCCAGCACACGCAGAACGCGGACACCGCCGCGATGCAGATCAAGCTGGACGAGCTGATCCGGGCAACCGCCGAGGCCAACAACGAGCTGCTCGATCTGGAAGAACTGGACGAGGCACGCCTGGAAGAGATCCGCGCCGAGTACGAGCAGATGGCGCGCGAAGCCGGCGATGCGCTCGCGCGGGTGCGCGCCTGCCATGCAGCGCGGCGCGACGATGAAGCGATCTGACGGTAGCGCCGGGCCATGCCCGGCGAGCGCGATACCCGGAAGAATCCCACACGGGCCATCGCCCTCGGCTGATAACGGCGGACATCCCATCAGTGCAGACTGGCGCCATGTCCAGCCGTCACCTGGAACGCGGCCGCCACTCCCGTATCCGGGGCTACTACGTCCTCACCACGGTCGTACGCCACCGGCGTCCGGTCTTTGAAGATCCACGTTGTGCAACGTGTCTTGTGGATGCATTGAGGTATGTTGAACGCTGAGCCTCGGTCGGTCCTTTGCTTGGGTCGTCATGCCTGACCATCTGCACTGGCTGATGCAGCTGCGCGACGGATCACTGGCGCGCATGATGGGAACGGTGAAATCCCGCAGCAGCCGGTTGCTGGGGCAGCAGTTCGGCATACAGACGCCTTTGTGGCAGCCGAGCTGTTTCGATCACGCGGTACGCAGCGAGGAAGCCTTGAGGCGCCATGCGTTGTACATCCTGGGCAACCCCATCCGAGCAGGGTTGACCCTGCATCTCGATGAATATCCGTTTGCATGGTGCCGTTGGCCCATGCAGTAGCGCCTGGCCATGCCCGGCGAGCACGAAGTGCGGTCCGCCCAGACGTCAGGCATGCAGGAACGAAAAGCCGCCGGGCGTGGCCCGGCGCTACCGGTATCGAATTGCTGCTCAGCTGCGCTCGTGCCAGCCACCGCCCAGCACCTTGTACAGCGTGATGCGGTTGGCCTGCTGCGCCAGCTGCGCCTGCAGCTGGGTCTGTTGTGCGTTGTAGGCGGTACGCCGCGCATCCAGCAGGGTCACGAAGCTGTCCAGGCCCGCGTCGTAGCGCGCCTGCGACAGGCGGTTGGCCTGTTCGGCCGCTTCCACCAGGCGCTGCTGTGAACTCACCTGCTCGTCCAGGCTGACATTCAACGCCAGCGCATCGGCGGTTTCGCGGAAGCCCACCTGGATCGACTTCTCGTACTGCGCCAGAGCGATATCACGATCGGCGTTGGCGATGGCCAGGTTGGCGCGCAGCTTGCCGCCCTGGAAGATCGGCAGCGTGATCTTCGGCAGGAAGCTCCACACGCGCGTACCGCTGTCGAACAGGTTGGACAGTTCGCTCGAACCACTGCCGATGCTGCCGGTCAGCGAGATGCTCGGGAAGAACGCCGCGCGTGCCGCACCGATATTGGCGTTGGCCGCCAGCAGCTGGTGTTCGGCGGCCATGATGTCCGGGCGCTGCAGCAGCACGTCGCTGGGCAGGCCTGCCGGCGGCGGTGCCAGTGCCAGCAGCTGCGGTTCGATGCCGTCCGGCAGCAGTGCCGGATCGAGCTGGCCACCGGCCAGCAGCGCCAGCGCGTTGCGGTCCTGGGCCAGCTGGCCACGCAGGCGCGCAGCATCGGTGCGCGCGGTCTCGACCAGCGTGCGGGTCTGGGTCAGTTCCAGTGCCGAACTGCCGCCACGCTCGTGGCGGGCCTCGGCCAGGCGCAACGAATCTTCGTAGGTCTTCAGCGTGGCCTCGGCGATCTTCAGGCGCTGCGCGTCGGCACCATACGTCAGCCACGCAGTTGCGGACTCGGCCACCAGGCTCAACTGCGCGTTGCGGCGGTTGGCGGCCACCGCGAAGTACTGCTGCAGCGCGGCTTCACTGAGATTGCGCACGCGGCCGAACAGGTCCAGCTCGAACTCGGCCACGCCAACGCCGGCGGTGAACTGCTCGCTGACACCGGCATCGGTACCGCGACGGTCCATCTGGCCGGTGACGGCCACGCCAGGCACGCGATCAGCGCGCTGCACGCGGTACTGGCCGCGCGCGCGTTCAACGTTGAGCACGGCCACGCGCAGGTCGCGATTGTTCTGCAGCGACTGCTCGATCACCTGCTGCAGGCGCGCATCGGTGAAGAAGTCGCGCCAGCCGACGGCGGCGGCATCGGCCACCTGGCCCTGTACTGCCTCGGCCGGCCACTGCGCCGGGATGGCCGGAGCGACGGCGGTGTTCTTCGGCACCAGGGTGGAGCAGCCGGCGAGCGCGAGCACGCCGGCCAGGGATACAACAAGAGAAGAGAATTTCATGGCGACACCTTGGGGGTCACGGTGGTAGCGCCGGGCCATGCCCGGCGGCTACGCGGTGAGGCATCCGCCGGGCATGGCCCGGCGCTACCGGATTTCATCACTCGGCGGTCTTGCGCTTGAACACGCGCTGCACCACCACGAAGAACAGCGGCACGAAGAACACGCCGAGCACGGTGCCGACGATCATGCCGCCGAGCACGCCGGTGCCGATCGCCTGCTTGGCGCCGGAACCGGCGCCGGTGGAGATCGCCAGCGGTACCACGCCCATGCCGAAGGCGAGCGAGGTCATCACGATCGGGCGCAGGCGGTCGCGCACGGCGTGCATGATCGACTCGATCAGGCTGGCGCCCTTTTCCAGGTTTTCCTTGGCGAACTCGACGATCAGGATCGCGTTCTTGCTGGTCAGGCCCACCGTGGTCAGCATCGCCACCTGGAAATAGATGTCGCGCTCCAGGCCCTTGAAGGTGTTGGCCAGCACCGCGCCGAGGATACCCAGCGGGGCCGCCAGCAGCACCGCGGTCGGTACGCTCCAGCTTTCATACATCGCGGCCAGGCACAGGAACACGATCATCAGCGACAGCGTGTACAGCAGTGGCGTCTGCGAGCCGGCCTGGCGTTCCTGGTAGGACATCGCCGTCCACTCGATGCCGAAGCCCGCCGGAAGCTGCTTGGCCAGCTGCTCGATCTCGGCCATGGCATCGCCGGAGGCGACACCCGGGGCCGGTTCGCCCTGGATCTCCATCGCCGACACGCCGTTGTAGCGCTCCAGGCGCGGCGAACCGTAATCCCAGTGCTTGGTGGCGAATGCACTGAACGGCACCATCTCGCCCTTGTCGTTCTTCACGGACCAGAGGTCGAAGTCCTCCGGGACCATGCGGAACGGCTGGTCGGCCTGCACGAACACGCGCTTGACGCGGCCACGATCGACGAAGTCATCGATGTACGAGCTGCCCCACGCAGCGGCCAGCGTGCCGTTGATCTGGTCGATCGACAGCCCCAGCGAGGTCGCCTTGGCCGCGTCGATGTCGATGCGGAACTGCGGCGTGTCCTCCTGGCCGTTCGGGCGCACGTTGGCCAGCTTCTTGCTGCCGGCGGCCAGGCCGAGCAGCTGGTTGCGTGCGGCGACCAGTGCCTCGTGGCCCTGGCCGCTGTTGTCCTTCAGGAAGAAGGTATAGCCCGAGGCAGTACCCAGTTCCGGAATGGCCGGCGGCGGGAAGGCAAAGATGAAGGCATCCTTGATCTGGCCCAGGGCCGCCATCGCACGACCGGTGATCGGCATCACGCCATTGTCGGCGTCACGCTCGCTCCAGTCCTTCAGCTTGACGAACGCCATGCCGGCGTTCTGGCCCATGCCGGCGAAGCTGAAGCCCTGCACGGAGAACACCGAATCCACCGCATCCTTCTCGTTCTGCAGGAAGTGGTTCTCCAATGCCGCGATCGATTCCAGCGTGCGCTCCTGGGTGGCGCCGACCGGGGCCTGCACCAGCGCCATCAGCACGCCCTGGTCTTCGTTGGGCAGGAACGAGCTGGGCAGGCGCACGAACAGCACGCCCATCAGCACGAACAGTGCCGCCACGATGCCCATGAAGCGCCACGGACGATGGATGATGCCGCGCACACCACGCTGGTAACTTTCGCTGGTGCGGTCGAAGCCACGGTTGAAACCGTTGAAGAAGCGACCGGCCAGGCCGCGGTGGGCAACATGATGCTCACCCTTCTTCAGCGGCTTGAGCATGGTCGCGCACAGTGCCGGCGTCAGCACGATCGCCACCAGCACCGACAACGCCATTGCAGAGACAATCGTGGCCGAGAACTGCCGGTAGATCACGCCGGTGGATCCGCTCATGAAGGCCATCGGCACGAACACCGCCGACAGCACCAGGCCGATACCCACCAGCGCACCGGTGATCTGGCCCATCGACTTGCGGGTCGCTTCAAGCGGCGACAGTCCTTCCTCGGACATGATGCGCTCGACGTTCTCCACCACCACGATGGCATCGTCCACCAGCAGACCGATCGCCAGCACCATCGCGAACATGGTCAGCATGTTCACCGAGAAGCCCAGCATCGCCAGCACGCCGAAGGTACCCAGCAGCACCACCGGCACGGCGATGGTCGGGATCAGGGTGGCGCGGAAGTTCTGCAGGAACAGGTACATCACCACGAACACCAGCACGATCGCTTCGAGCAGGGTCTGCACCACGCCCTTGATCGACACGCGCACGAACGGGGTGGTGTCGTACGGGATCTCGGCCTTCAGCCCGGCCGGGAAGAAGCTCTTCATGTCTTCCAGCGCAGCGTCCACGCCGGCCGCAGTATCCAGCGCGTTGGCGCCGGTGGCCAGGGTGACCGCCAGGCCGCTGGCCGGCTGGCCGTTGTAGCGGGTGACGAAGTCGTAGGACTCGGCACCCAGTTCGACGCGGGCGACATCACCCAGGCGCAGCTCGGCACCGTCCTGCGCGCCGCGCACGATGATGTTGCGGAACTGTTCCGGGGTCTGCAGGCGCGACTGCGCGTTGATGGTGGCGTTGAGCTGCTGGCCCTTCACCGACGGCGCACCGCCGAGCTGGCCGATCGCCACCTGGGCATTCTGTGCCTTGATCGCCGCAGTCACTTCCGCGACGGACAGGCCATAGGTATGCAGCTTGTTCGGGTCCAGCCAGATGCGCATGGCGTACTTGCCACCGAATACCTGGATGTTGCCCACGCCTGGCACGCGGCTCAGGCGATCGACGACATTGGAACCGACGTAGTCGGCGATGTCGTTGGCATCCATGCTGCCGTTCTCGGACACGAACGCGATGACGTTCAGGAAGCCCGAGCTGGACTTGGCCACGTTGATGCCCTGCCGCTGCACTTCCTGCGGCAGCAGCGGCATGGCCAGCTGCAGCTTGTTCTGCACCTGCACCTGGGCGATATCCGGGTTGGTGCCGCTCTCGAAGGTCAGGGTGATGGTGGCCTGGCCGTTGGACGAGCTGTTGGAGGAGAAGTAGATCAGGCCATCGAGGCCCTTCATGTTCTGCTCGATGATCTGCGTCACCGAGTCCTCGACCACCTTGGCCGATGCACCCGGGTAGGTGGCGCTGATTTCCACCGCCGGCGGTGCGACGTTGGGGTACATCGAGACCGGCAGCTTGAACAGGGCCAGGCCGCCGGCGAGCATGATGATGATGGCGATCACCCACGCAAAGATGGGTCGATCGATGAAAAAGCGTGCCATGGAGTTCTCCGCTTACTTCGCGTCGCCGGCCGGGGCGGCAGGCTGGGCGGCTGCCGCCGGCTTGGCCGGAGCAGCGCCCTTCTCGGTGGCCTTGACCGGCATGCCGGGGCCGATCTTCTGCAGGCCTTCGACGATGACCTTGTCACCGGCCTTCAGGCCGTCCTCGACCAGCCACTTGTCGCCGACCGTGCGGCTGACCTTGACCGGGCGCACTTCGACCTTGTTGTCCTTGCCGACCACCATCGCGGTGGTGTCGCCCTTCGGATCGCGCGCGATGCCCTGCATCGGCACCAGCACCGCATCGCTGCGCACGCCGCCGCCGATCACCGCACGCACGTACATGCCCGGCATCAGCAGGCCGTCCGGGTTGTCCACCTTCACGCGCAGGCCGAAGCTGCCGGTGGTCGGATCGACGCTGACTTCGGAGAACTCCAGCGTACCCTTGTGCTCGAAGGTGCTGCCGTCTTCCATCAGGATGCTGACCGGCAGGGTCTGGTTGTCCTGCAGGCGGCCGGCGGCCAGTTCGCGGCGCAGCTGCAGCAGCTCGGCGGAGGACTGGGTCAGGTCGACATAGATCGGGTCCAGCTGCTGCACGGTAGCCAGTGCATTGGCCTGGCCGGCGCTGACCAGCGCACCCTGGGTGACGCTGGACTTGCCGATGCGGCCGCTGATCGGCGCGGTGATGCGGGCATAGCCGAGGGTGACGTTGGCCGCGTCCAGCGAGGCCCTGGCGGCACCGACATCGGCCTCGGCCTGCTTCTGCGCGGCGACGGCGTTTTCCAGGTCCTGCTGGCTGACCGCGTCGACCTTGGCCAGCTCGGTGATGCGCTTGGCGCTCAGGCGCGCGGCGTTGGCCGTGGCTTCGGCGCGGGCCAGCTGGGCGCGGGCGCTGTTGGCCTGGGCGCGGTAGCTGGCGTCCTCAATCTGGTACAGCGGCTCGCCGGCCTTGACCATGCCGCCTTCGGTGAACAGGCGCTTGGCAACGATGCCGTTGACCTGCGGGCGCACTTCGGCGACCAGGAAGGCGTTGGTACGGCCCGGCAGTTCGCGGGTCAGGCCCACGGTTTCGGACTTCAGCGTGACCACGGTGACGTCACCCGGGCCCTGCTCGGGGGCCTGGGGTTGGCCGCCGCAGGCAGCCACGGCTGCGGCGATGGCCAGCGACAGCGCAAAGGGTCGGATTCGGCTCAGCAACATGACGGAAAGGCTCTTAGGGGAAGGAATCTCAAATCGCGCTGATACAGGCCGAAAGCGCCAGCAGGCAACGCGCACCAGCGGGGAGTGGGAGCCGGACCGGCCTGCCACGCACACGACGGGAATGATGGGAGCGAAATATACATACATGCTTGTTTGTTTGTAAACCGGTACAATTCAGCCACGTTTCACCCGCACTCGTACCTACCCATGGCCCGCAAGACCAAAGAGGACACCCAGGCAACCCGGGAAGGCATCCTTGACGCCGCCGAAGCCTGCTTCCATGAACACGGCGTGGCCCGTACCACGCTGGAGATGATCGGCGCCCGCGCCGGCTATACCCGTGGCGCGGTGTACTGGCACTTCAAGAACAAGAGCGAGGTGCTGGCCGCGATCGTCGAGCGGGTGCACCTGCCCTTCATGCAGGAACTGGAGCGCACCTCCACCGACCAGCGCGACACGCCGGTGCACGACCTGCGCGCGGTGATGATCCACTCGTTCATCGAGCTGTCCGAGGACGAACGCCTGCGCAAGACCATGGAGATCATGCTGCGCAGCGATGCGTCGGCCGACACCAGGGTCCTGACCGAAATGCAGCAGGCCGGCTTCCGCGATGCGCTGGACCGGATGGAGCGCGCCCTGCGTCGCGCCAGGGACCTGGGCCAGCTGCGCGAGGGCGCCGACCCGAAGATCGCCGCACGCATGCTGCACGCCACCGTGCTGGGCGTGCTGCACGGCGCGATGGTCGAACCGGAACTGATGGACCTCAAGCGCGATGGCATGCTCGCGCTGGACATGACCCTGGCCGCCTACGTGAAGGATGGCGTGTTCGTTCCCGGCACCGTCCCCGAGCCGCTGCCCGAGGCGTGAACGAGGCTGCTCCCATCACTGCGGCACCCCCTGCAAGGGCAGATCGATGATCCTGGACAACGTGGTGTGGGGCTTCATCGGGTGTGGCAGCGTCACCGAGAAGAAGAGCGGGCCGGCCCTGGCCAACACGCCAGGCTCACGGGTAGTGGCGGTCATGCGCCGCAATGCCGCATTGGCCGAAGACTATGCACGCCGCCACGCGATTCCGCGCTGGTACGCGGACGCCGATGCACTCATCGCCGATCCGGAGGTGAACGCGGTCTACGTTGCAACACCGCCCTCCACGCACATGCACTACGCATTGCAGGCGATTGCTGCAGGCAAGCCGGTCTACATCGAAAAGCCGATGGCCATGAACCACGACGAGTGCCAGCGCATCATCGCGGCCAGCGCCCGCAGCGGCGTGCCCGTGTTCGTGGCCTACTACCGCCGTGCCCTGCCCCGCTTCGCACAGGTGAAGCAGCTGCTGGACAGCGGCGCGATCGGTACGCCGCGCAGCGTGCGCGCCACCCTGCATCGGCCACATTCGGCGGCTGCCGCATCGCCGGACTTCTGGCGAACCAACTCCGCCATCGCCGGCGGCGGGCTGTTCGTCGACCTGGGCTCACACACGCTGGACCTGCTCGACCATCTGCTGGGGCCCCTGAGCGACGTGCGCGGCCTGGCCAGTTCGTTGACCGGCGCCTACGCCGCCGAAGACAGCGTCTCGATGTGCTTCCGCACCGGGGTGGGGGCGCACGGCATCGCGCAATGGAGCTTCTGCGCGTTCCGCCGACAGGACGAGGTCGAGATCACCGGCGACCTGGGGCAGCTGCGCTTTGCCACCTTCGAGGACGTTCCGGTGGTGCTGGAGACCGAAGCGGGCGTGCAGGCATTCGATATCCCGAACCCGCCATCGGTCCAGCAGCCGTTGATCGCCTCCGTCGTGGACGAACTGCGCGGCCACGGGCACTCGCCCTCGAACGGCATCAGCGCCGCCCGCACCAGTGCAGTGATCGACCAGGTACTGCAGGCCTACCGCGCCCGGCAATCGCGCTGAGCGCCAACGCAAAAGGCCGCCCTGCGGCGGCCTTTTCTGTTGCAGCGGATGGAGTCAGGGCCCTCGCCACGGCGAAGGATCCGACCTCGATGCGCATTACAGGATGTAGCGGCTCAGGTCCGGGTCCTGCACCAGCTCACCCAGGTGTGCATCGACGTAGGCGCTGTCGATGGCCAGGGTTTCTCCATCGCGGTCCGGTGCCTCGTAGCTGAGCGAATCCAGCAGGCGCTCCAGCACCGTATGCAGGCGGCGCGCGCCGATGTTTTCCTGGCGCTCGTTCACCTGGAACGCGATCTCGGCCAGGCGCTCGATGGCATCGGCAGTGAAACTGACCTTGACGCCTTCGGTGGCCAGCAGTGCTTCGTACTGCTTGGTCAGCGCCGCCTTCGGTTCGGTCAGGATGCGCACGAAGTCGCCCTTGCTCAACGCGCCCAGCTCAACGCGGATCGGGAAACGGCCCTGCAGCTCCGGAATGAGGTCGCTGGGCTTGGCCAGGTGGAACGCGCCCGACGCGATGAACAGGATGTGGTCGGTCTTGATCGTGCCGTACTTGGTGGACACGTTGGAGCCTTCCACCAGCGGCAGCAGGTCGCGCTGCACGCCTTCGCGGGAGACATCGCCACCGCCCACGTTGTCGCCGCGCTTGGCAACCTTGTCGATCTCGTCGATGAAGACGATGCCGTGCTGCTCGCAGGCCTCGATTGCCGCAGTGCGGATATCGTCCTCGTTGACCAGCTTGCCGGCCTCTTCCTCGATCAGCAGCGGACGCGCGGCCTTGATGGTCAGCGTGCGCTTGTGCGCCTTCGCGCCGCCACCCAGGTTGGCGAACATCGACTTCAGCTGCTGGCCCATTTCCTCCATGCCCGGCGGGGTCATGATGTCCATGCTGACATTGGCCGCCAGGTCGAGCTCGATCTCACGCTCGTCCAGCTCACCGTTGCGCAGCATCTTGCGGAACTTGATGCGGGTCTCGTTGTCCTGCGCCGACGGTTCGTTGCGGGCGACTTCAGGATCGAAACCGATGCCGCCGCTACGACGCGGCAGCAGCGCATCGAGGATGCGGTCTTCGGCGCGTTCTTCGGCCTGGGTACGCACGCGCACCTTGGCCTGTTCGCGATAGAGCTTGACCGCGGTGTCGGCCAGGTCGCGGATGATCTGCTCGACGTCCTTGCCGACGTAGCCCACTTCGGTGAAGCGCGTGGCTTCGACCTTCACGAACGGCGCGTTGGCCAACGTAGCCAGGCGGCGCGCGATCTCGGTCTTGCCGACGCCGGTCGGGCCGATCATCAGGATGTTCTTGGGCATCACTTCATTGCGAAGCTCCGGCGCCAGCTGCATGCGGCGCCAGCGGTTGCGCAGGGCGATGGCCACGGCACGCTTGGCGTCGTGCTGGCCCACGATATGCCGGTCCAGTTCCTGCACGATCTCGCGCGGGGTCATGGTGGCGGAGGATACTTCGATCTTCGACATGGATGTGCTCACGAATTCGTTGTCTACGATGCCGGAACCGAACGGCCCCGGACGGTAGCGCCGGGCCATGCCCGGCGAATCTGGAATGTCTGTGACGGGTTCCCCGTCACAGCTCCTCGACCACCACGTTGCGGTTGGTGTAGATGCAGATGTCGCCGGCGATGCCGATCGCTTCACTGGCAATCGTGCGCGCATCCAGTTCGGTATGTGCCATCAGCGCGCGCGCGGCCGACAGTGCATACGAGCCACCGGAGCCGATGGCGATGATGCCGTCCTCGGGTTCGATCACATCGCCGGTGCCGCTGATGATCAGCGAGGTTTCCTTGTCAGCCACGGCCAACAGGGCTTCAAGCTTTCCGAGGCGGCGCTCGGTGCGCCAATCCTTGGCCAGCTCGACCGCAGCGCGCTGCAGCTGGCCGTGCTTTTCCAGCTTGGCCTCGAACAGCTCGAACAGGGTGAAGGCATCGGCGGCGGCACCGGCGAAACCGGCCAGCACCTGGCCGTCGCGGCCAAGGCGGCGCACCTTGCGTGCATTGCCCTTCATCACGGTGTGGCCCAGCGTGACCTGGCCGTCGCCGGCAATGGCCACGTGCTCGCCGCGACGGACGCAGACGATGGTGGTGGCGTGGAAAACGTTGGGGTTCTGACTGGGGTCCATGATGCCTCCGGGGTGACAGAACCAGAGGTGGGGACTGCGCTGCGCCCTTCAAGCCACCCGCGACCGGCCGCCGCAGGGGCAACGTTCAGCTTTCTCCGCTGCCCTCGCTGCTGCGTCGGCGCTTCGCGCGCGGGTGCGCGGCGTCGTAGACCTTGGCCAGGTGCTGGAAATCGAGGTGGGTATAGATCTGCGTGGTGGCGATGTCGGCATGGCCCAGCAGCTCCTGCACACCGCGCAGGTCGCCGGACGATTCGAGAATATGGCTGGCGAAACTGTGCCGCAGCATGTGCGGATGCACATGCTTGAACAGGCCCTGGCGCTGCGCCAGCTGGCGGATGCGGATCTGCACCGCGCGCTGGCTGATCGGCCCGTTGCGGCCAGGAAACACCGGCGAGGCCGGGCCGCCACCACTTTCGGCACGCCACGCCTGCAGCGCTTCGCGTGCGGGCCTGCCGAACGGCACCCGGCGCTGGCGGTTGCCCTTGCCCAGCACGTTGACCAGGCCGCTGGCGAAATCCAGGTCGCGCCAGGTCAGTGCGCAGACTTCGCTCAGGCGCAGGCCCGAGGAGTAGAACAGCTCCAGCAGCGCGCGATCACGTCGGCCGAGTTCACCTTCCGGTTCAAGCTCGACCAGCTGTACGGCTTCGTCGGCATCGAGCACCTGCGGCAACCGGCGCGGTGCGCGCGGTGCCTTCAGCGTCGCTGCAGGGCTGACCTCGATGCGGCCGTGCTTGAGCAGCCAGGCATAGAAGGTGCGGCAGGCCGACAGGCGGCGCTGCAGGCTCTTGGCCGACAGGCCGCGGCGATGCTCGTCGGCCACGAACTGGCGCAACGCATCGGCATCGAGTGCCTCCACGGCTACGCCACGCGGCTCGGCCCAGGCCGACAGCGCGTCCAGGTCGCGGCGGTAGGCGTCGAGTGTGTGCGCCGACATCCGCCGCTCCACCTGCAGATGCTGCAGGAACGCCTGTACCGCGCTCATCGCCGTCGTGCCCTGCTCAGCTCGGGAAGCGCTTCAGGCCAGTGGCCAGGGCGTCGCCCATCATGCGCAGGAACAACGTGCCCATGCCCGGGTAGAAACGGTTCGGATCATGGCTGCCGACCGCGATCAGGCCAACCCCCGGCAGCGGCAGCAGCGCGGTGGTCTGCACCTCCTCGCTGCGCGCGCCGTACAGCACGGCGTTCTTCTCCGGCTGCAGGCGGCCGCAGATCGGCTCGCCGTCCTTCAGGCAGTCGCGGAACGGGCCCAGTTGCGGATCATCGGCGGCGATCACCTGCAGCCAGTCGGCCTGTTCCAGCCCGGCCACCGGCGCATGCACCACCAGCCGCACCAGGTCGCCGGCGAAGTCTTCCTGCAACGAAGCGGCCATCGCACGCAGAGTGTCGGCCGCATTGTCCTGCTTCATCAGTGCCAGGGTCAGCTGATGCGTGCGCACCGCCAGCCGCTCGTTGACCTGGGCGGTCGCGCCCAGGTCGGCCAACCGTCGCGCCAGCTCGCGGTTCTTCTCGCGCAGCACTTCCAGCTGGTAGCTGGCCAGCGATGCGGTCGGGCCGTCATCGCGCGGCACCACCAGGGTCAGGGCCAGGTCCGGGAACTGCTTGAGGAAGCCGGGATGTCGCCGCAACCAGGCGGCGACTTCATGGGCCCCGAGCTTGTCGACGGTTTCGCTCATGCCATCCACTCCCCTTCGAAGACGAATGCGGTCGGGCCCGCCATCACCACCGGCTGGCCATCGCCCGGCCACTGGATGCACAGGTCACCTCCGGGCAGGCTGATGCGCGCATCGCGCTGCAGGCGGCCGCGCTGCATCAGGGTCACGGCGGCGGCGCAGGCGCCGCTGCCGCAGGCCAGGGTCTCGCCGACACCGCGCTCGAACACGCGCAGGCGGGCGTGGGCCGGGCCCATCACCTGGGCGAAGCCCACGTTCACCGAGCGCGGGAACGACGCGTGCTGCTGCAGCAGCGAACCCACGCGTTCAACCGGAGCGGCATCGATCAAGCCCACTTCGATCACCGCATGCGGGTTGCCCATCGACACCGCAGCAAAGCGCACGCTCTCGCCCTGCAGCGGCAGCAGGTATTCCTCGCGCGGGTGGGCGAAGCCCATCAGCGGCACGTTGGCCGGCTCGAAGGCAGGCACGCCCATCGTCACCGCAAACTGCCCTTCGCCCAGCACCTTCACCTCATGGCTGGCCAGCGGGCTGTCGATGACGAACGCATCGCCCTGCGCACTCCCTTGGCGCACCAGCCAGGCCGCGATGCAGCGCGCGCCATTGCCGCACTGCTCGGAATTGGAACCGTCGGCGTTCCAGATGCGGTACGAGGCCACCGAGCCTTCCGCACGTGGCGCCTCGATGGTCAGGATCTGATCGCAGCCGACGCCGGTGTGGCGGTCGGCCAGGCGCGCGGCCAGTTCAGGCGTGGGCGGCGCAGTACCGTCACGCAGGTCGATCACTACGAAGTCATTGCCCGCGCCATGCATCTTGCTGAAGCGCAAGGCCTTGGAACCGGCCTTACTCATTCCCGCTGCCCGCCTTCTTCGCTGGCGCGGGTGCCGGCTGAGTGGTCGTTGCAGCCGGGTCGACGGTCGTGGTGGGGGCAACGGCGCCCTGGGCCTCCGCCGGGGTCGCCTCGGTGGCGGGCTCGGCAGCGGGTTCGACGGTTTCCTCCACCGGCACCGGCTTCTGCGGCAGTACCAGCGGGCCCTTGTTGCCGCAGGCGGCGAGGAGCAGCAGCGAGGCCGCTGCCAGCGGAATCAGGATGGCGTTTCGATGGGGGATCTTCATGCCCCGAGTATAGCCATTGGCGGCTGAGCGGTTGGTGCAGGGAATCGGGTTGCCGGCCAGCGGCCGGCACTACCGCAGGCGCTCAATCCTCGGGAGGCGGAAGCGGCCGCGTCCACAGCCAGATCGCCACCACGGTCATGCTGCCGATCGAGAACCACTTCACCCAGGCAATCGGTACGCACCACAGCATGATGGCGGCGCATACCGCCATGGTGATCGTGGCCATCCACTTGCCGTAGCGGCTGACCGCCCCGTGTGCCTGCCAGTTGGCGATGGCCGGGCCGAAGCGTGGATGCTGCAGCAGCCAGTTGTGCAGGCGCTCGGAGCCACGCGAGGCGGCCCAGGCCGAAATCAGGATGAATACGGTGGTCGGCAGGCCCGGCACGAAGATGCCGACGATGCCGGTGCCGAGGCTGACATACGCCAGCAGCCACCACGCCCAGCGGAAACGCACCACGCGCGGAGGCGTGGCGGCATCGCGAGGGGCGGAAGGATCTGGCGCGCTCATGGCCGCAAGGATACCGGTTCAGGGTGCCAGGCAGCGCCCGGCACCCTGTCGCGATCACGGCTGGGCGATGCCCAGCTGCTGCAGCACGAACGCGTACGACTCGGACAGCTCGCGGTAGCGCTGGAAGCGCCCCGACTTGCCGCCGTGGCCGGCTTCCATGTTGGTGCGGAACAGGATCGGGTAGTGGCCGGTGTTGTCGTCACGCAGCTTGGCCACCCACTTGGCCGGCTCCCAGTACTGCACCTGCGAATCCCACAGGCCGGTACCCACGAACAGCGCCGGGTACGCCTGCCGCTTCACGTTGTCGTAGGGCGAGTAGGACAGCATGTAGTCGTAATACTGCTTCTGTTCCGGGTTGCCCCACTCGTCGTACTCATTGGTGGTCAGCGGAATGGTCGGGTCGAGCATGGTGGTGACCACGTCGACGAACGGGACCTGCGCCACCATCACCCGGTAATCCTGCGGGGCCTGGTTGGCCACCGCGCCCATCAGCAGGCCACCGGCGCTGCCACCGGACGCAGCGACGCGATCCTTCGCCGCCCAGCCCTGTGCGACCAGGCCGCGGGTGACGTCGATGAAGTCGTTGAAGGTGTTCTGCTTGTGCAGCAGCTTGCCGTTCTCGTACCAGTCGCGGCCCATTTCCTGGCCGCCGCGGATGTGGGCGATGGCATACACCACGCCACGATCAAGCAGGCTTACCGCGGTCTGGTTGAAGTACGGATCCATCGACATGCCATAGCTGCCATAGGCGTACTGGAACAGCGCGCCCTTGCCGTCCTTCTGGTAGCCCTTGCGGTAGACCAGCGACACCGGCACCTTCACGCCATCACGTGCGGTGATCCAGACGCGGTCGGTTTCGTACTTCGACGCGTCATAGCCGATCACCGGCTGCACCTTCAGCTGGCGGCGCTCACCGGTGGCGGTGTTCAGTTCGAACACGGTGGTGGGGGTGGTCATCGAGGTGTAGACGTAGCGCAGCCAGGGCGTATCGGCCTCGGTGTTGTCGCCCAGGCCCATCGAGTACGCTGGCTCATCAGCCTTCACGTAGTCGCTGCGGCCATCCTTGAACAGCAGGCGGATGCGTTCCAGGCCCTCGGAGCGTTCGGCGATGGCGGTGTAGCCATCGAACAGTTCGAAGCCTTCGATGAACACCGCATCGTCGTGCGCGATCCAGTCCTTCCATTGCGCACGCGAAGTGGCATCGGTCGGCGCAGTGACCAGCTTGAAGTTCTTCGCGCCGTCGTTGGTGCGGATCACCCAGCGGCCGTCGTAGTGGTCGGCATCGTACTCGACGTCACGCTGGCGAGGGGCCAGCACGGTGAACGTGGTCGGGTCGCCGGCCGGTGCGTAGCGCTCTTCCGAGGACACGGTGCTGTGCACGCCGATGGTGATGAAGCGATCATCGCGGGTGCGGCCGATGCCCATGTAGAAGCTGTCGTCCTTCTCTTCGTAGACGACGGTGTCGGCGCTGGCTGGAGTGCCCAGCACGTGCTTCTTCACGCGCACGGTCAGCAGCGTTTCCGGATCGTTCTCGACATACAGCACGGTGCGGTTGTCGTCGGCCCAGACCAGGTCGCCGGAGCTGCCGGTGATCACATCGGGCAGCACCTTGCCGGTGGCCAGATCCTTGAAGCGGATCGTGTACTGGCGGCGGCCCACATCATCCTCGGCCCAGGCCAGCAGCTGGTTGTCCTGGCTCACTTCCATCGAGCCGACGCTGAAATAGCCCTTGCCGGCGGCCATGGCGTTGACGTCCAGCAGGATCTCCTCGGCGGCCTCCATGCTGCCCTTGCGGCGCGCGTGGATCGGATAGTCCTGGCCGGTCTCGAAGCGGCTGTAGTACCAATAGCCGCGCTCACGCGCCGGCACGCTGGAATCATCCTGCTTGATGCGGCCGACGATCTCCTTGTACAGGGTGTCTTCGAGCGGCTTGAGCGGCGCCAGCACCTGGTCCGCGTAGGCATTCTCGGCCTGCAGGTAGGCCAGCATGTCCTTGTTCTCGCGCTTGTCGTCGCGCAGCCAGTAATAGTCATCGTTGCGGGTCGCGCCGAACGGCGCCTTGACCACATGCGGATGCTTGGCGGCATCCGGCGGAACAGGCGGAGTGGCGGCGGTGGCAGTAGTGGTCATCAGGCTGGCGAGCAACAGGCAGAGAGTGGATTTCATGTAGTGGGGTTCCTTGAACTGCAATGCAATGGCGTCCTTGTGCCCGAGTCTGGGTTGCAGGAGGGCTGCGGGCAACCCTGCGGATCGTCATGGGGAGTGCCGGCCGCTGGCCAGCAACCTCACGAACCCGGAGACGGTCGGAATGCCGGCCGGCGGCCGGCACTACCACAACGCATGACCCAGACGCGCGGCGTACCATGGGCACATGAGCACCCTGCCCCACACGCCGGGCTACAGCCGGCGCAGCCATGAAATCGCTCCATTCCACGTGATGTCCCTGCTGGCCCGCGCACAGGCGCTGGAGCAGGCCGGCCACGATGTGATCCACCTGGAAATCGGCGAACCGGACTTCACCACCGCCGAACCTGTCGTGCGCGCCGGCCAGGCCGCATTGGCCGCCGGTCATACCCGCTACACCGCCGCACGTGGCCTGCCGGCTCTGCGTGAGGCCATCAGCGGCTTCTATCGCAGCCATTACGGGCTGGATATCGACCCTGAACGCATCCTGGTCACACCGGGTGGGTCCGGTGCGCTGCTGCTGGCCAGCAGCCTGCTGGTCGATCCCGGCCGCCACTGGCTGCTGGCGGACCCCGGCTATCCGTGCAACCGCCACTTCCTGCGCCTGGTGGAAGGCGGTGCGCAACTGGTACCGGTCGGGCCGGAGACCGCCTACCAGCTGACCCCGTCACTGGTGGAACAGCACTGGGATGCCGACAGCGTCGGCGCGCTGGTCGCCTCACCGGCCAACCCGACCGGCACCGTGCTTTCCGCCGACGATCTGGCCGCACTGTCGCAGGCCCTGCACGCGCGGGGCGGCCACCTGGTGGTGGACGAGATCTACCACGGCCTCACCTATGGCCTGGATGCGCCCAGCGTGCTGCAGGTGGATGACAGCGCGTTCGTGCTGAACAGCTTCTCCAAGTATTTCGGCATGACCGGCTGGCGGCTGGGCTGGCTGGTGGCACCGCCGGCCGCGGTACCGGACCTGGAGAAGCTGGCGCAGAACCTGTACATCAGCGCCTCGAGCATCGCCCAGCATGCCGCCCTCGCCTGTTTCAGCGAGGAATCGATGGCGATCTTCGAACAGCGCCGCGACGCGTTCCGCCAGCGTCGCGACTTCCTGCTGCCCGCACTGCGTGAGCTGGGCTTCCGTATCGAGGTCGAGCCGCAGGGCGCGTTCTACCTGTACGCAGACGTCAGCGCGTTCACCGACGATGCGCAGGCGTTCTGCGCCCACTTCCTGGAAACCGAGCATGTGGCATTCACGCCCGGGCTGGATTTCGGCTTCCATCGTGCCAACCAGCACGTGCGCCTGGCCTATACCCAGGAAGTGCCGCGATTGCAGGAGGCGGTGGAGCGGATCGCGCGTGGGTTGAAGCATTTCCGGTAGCGCCGACATGTGTGCGGCCTGCGCGTTGTTGGCGGCGCCGCCGTGGCCACCTTCGATGTTCTCGTAGTAGGTCACGTCCTTGCCGGCGTCGATCATCTTCGCCGCCATCTTGCGGGCATGGCCCGGATGCACGCGGTCATCGCGGGTGGACGTGGTGAACAGCACCGGCGGGTACTTCTTCTTCGCATCGAACAGGTGGTACGGCGAGAAGGTCTTGATGAACTCCCAGTCGCTGGTATCCGGGTTGCCGTACTCGGCCATCCACGATGCGCCTGCCAGCAGGTGGTTGTAGCGCTTCATGTCCAGCAGCGGCACCTGCACCACCACCGCACCGAACAGCTCCGGGTACTGGGTCAGCATGTTGCCGGTCAGCAGGCCACCATTGCTGCCGCCCTGCACGCCCAGGTGCCTGGCGCTGGTGATCTTGCGCTTGACCAGATCGCGCGCCACCGCGGCCATGTCTTCATAGGCCTTGTGGCGGTTCTGCTTCAGTGCCGCCTGGTGCCAGCGCGGCCCATACTCGCCACCACCACGGATGTTGGCGACCACGTACACGCCGCCCTTTTCCAGCCAGGCGCGGCCCATGCCACCGGAATAGCTCGGGGTCAGCGAGATCTCGAAGCCACCGTAGCCGTACAGCAGGGTCGGATTGGAACCGTCCAGCTTCATCGCCCGATCGTGCACAACGAAGTACGGCACGCGGGTGCCATCCTTGCTGGTGGCGAAGTGCTGCTCGATCACCTTGCCCTTGGCATCGAAGAAGGCCGGCATGGTCTTCAGCGTTTCCGGGGGCTGGCCGATCTCGGCCAGCGCCAGCGTGGTCGGGGTCAGATAGTCGGTGGCCGTCAGCCACACCGCGTCGCTGTCATTGCTGTCGACCGCAGCCACGCCCAGCGTGCCGAAAGCCGGTGCACCAACGAAGCGGCTGGTCTGCCAGCCATTGGCGCCCGGCGTCAGCACCGACAGGCGGTTCTTGACGTCGTCCAGCACGTTCAGCACCAGATGGTTCCTGGTCCAGGTGGCGCTGGCCAGCGAGGTGGTCGCGGTCGGGGTGAACAGCACGTCGAACTCGCGCTTGCCGGCCAGGAAGTCATCCAGCTTGGTGGCCAGCAGCGAACCGGACGCATAGGTCTTGCCCCCGACAGTCCACGGATCACGCAGCTCCAGGGTCAGCCATTGCTTGTGCAGGCCCTTCTCGGCCGAATTCGGCGCGTCGATCTTGGTCAGCGTGCCATCGTCACCGCGCAGGTAGATCTCGTTGTTGTAGAAGGCGAGCGTGCGGCTGACCAGGTTGCGTTCGAAGCCCGGAGTGTCATCGTGCGTCGCCGCGATGTACATGTCTTCCGGCTTGCCTTCGTACACCGTCGTGGCCGAGGCCATCGGAGTGCCACGCTTCCACAGCTTGGCCACGCGCGGGTAGCCGGAGGTGGTCATCGAGCCGGCACCGAAGTCGGTGTAGACGAACACGGTATCGCGGTCGATCCAGTTGAGGCCGCCCTTCGACTCCGGACGGAAGAAGCCATCCTTGATCCAGGTCTTGTTGGCCAGGTCGAATTCGCGGGTGACGTCGGCATCGGCGCCGCCGCGCGACAACGCGATCAGGCAACGGCTGTAGTCCGGGCGCAGGCAATCGGCGCCGTGCCAGACCCAGTTCTCACCCTCGGCCTTGTTCAGTGCATCCAGGTCGAGCACGGTTTCCCACTGCGGCGAGGCCTTGCGGTATTCGGCCAGGGTGGTGCGTCGCCACAGGCCACGCTCGTGCTGCTGGTCCTTCCAGAAGTTGTAGTAGTAGTCGCCGATCTTCTGCACGGCGGGAATCTTGGCATCGGAGTCGAGCACCTCGCGGATGCTGGCTTCCATCTGCTTGAATGCCGGGGTCTGCGCAAGGCGCGCCTCGGACTTGGCGTTCTGTTCCTTGACCCAGGCCAGCGGCTTGTCGCCGGTTACGTCTTCGAGCCAGGCGTAACGGTCGGTGTCTTCAGCGGCCACGGCGGTCCCCGCCGAGGCAGCGGTCATCATGCCAGCCAACAGGCAGGCGGAAGCGAATCGTGACATTGCAGCTCCAGGCAGTCATAAGCCTTGGAACGCTAGCATGGATCACCGCTGTCGCCCCCGTGTCGAAGGTCAGGCCGCGGCGGTGGCGCCGCGACGGCGGCGGGCCGCACCGCCACCGCGTCGGTCCGCCTGTCCACCGGTGTGACGCGCCCGCCGCAGCCACGACAGGCGCGGCAACGGGAAGCGCAGCAGCGCCCACCAGGCCACCAGCGGCATGCCCACCAGCCACATCGGCAACCAGCCCAGCCACGCGCTGCTACCACGCGCGGCCGGCCAGACCAGGACCAGTGCCACACCGGCCAGGGCCAACTGCCGCACGCTGCGCAGCAGGCGCGGGTCGGCACGTTCAAGGCTGACGCGTTCAGCTGCAGGGCGACGGACGGAACGTGCGTTCATGGGGCTTCTCCGGTAGACAGTGCAACACAGCTTGGTCAATGCCCTTCTCAAAGGCTGCGACACCATTGACGGATCGCGCACGCTCAGTCGACCATGCTCACGCAAAGCCCTCCTGAGCCCGCTCCCGCATGACTTCGATCCGCCCGCTCTGCGCCATGCTCTTGGCCCTGTCCCTGGCGGGCCCCGCCGTGGCCGCCAGCGAGCCGCCATCGCCCCGTGCCAGCGCCCCACGCGTCGCCGACCCGGATGCGCCGATCGACCTGAAGCGCTTCATGGGTACCTGGTACGTGATTGGCCGCGTGCCGAACTTCGTCGAGCGCGGCCATGTGGCCAGCGTCAACGAGTACGAACTGCGCGACGCGCACAAGGTCGGCATCACCTACCGCTATCGTGATGGCTTCGGCGAACCCCTGCAGGAGATCCGCGCACGCGCCAGTGTCGACCCGGACAGCGGCAATCACGGCTGGCGCACCTGGTTCTATCGCGTGGTGCCCACCCATTCACGGGTGCTGGAAGTAGCACCGGATTATTCCTGGGCACTGATCGGCTACCCGGGCCGCGAGATGGCCTGGATCTTCTCGCGCACACCGGACATGGACAAGGGCCTCTACAAGGAACTGGCCGAGCGCCTGCGTGACGAATACGGGGTGAACACCGACAAGCTCAAGCGTGTGCCACAGCGCCCGGAGCAGGTCGGCAAGCTGGGTTACGAAGTACCCAACGTGCGTTGAGAGAGCGCCGGGCGCAGATGTAGTGCCGGCCGCTGGCCGGCAGCTCGGGCACACCTGGAGCAGCGCATCGTTGCCGGCCAGCGGCCGGCACTATCTGAGGCGGGCTACTTGCGGGTGTAGTGCGCGACCAGGCGGTCGCCGAGCATCTGCAGCAGCTGCACCAGGATCAGCAGCACCACCACGGTAACCAGGGCCACGTCGGTGCGGTTGCGCTGGTAGCCTTCGCGCAGCGCCAGGTCGCCCAGGCCGCCGGAACCGATCGCGCCGCCCATGGCAGTGAAGCCAACCAGAGCAACGGTAGTGACCGTGGCGGCGGCAATCAGGCCCGGCCGCGCCTCGGGAAGCAGCACCCGGGTGACCAGTTGCCAGGTGGTGGCACCCATCGACTGCGCGGCCTCGACCACGCCGCGGTCCACTTCGCGCAGCGCGGTTTCCACCAGGCGCGCGTAGAACGGCGCCGCACCGATGACCAGCGCCGGCAACGTGCCGAGCACGCCGATCGACTGGCCCATCAACCACAGCGACACCGGGATCAACACCACCATCAGGATGATGAAGGGTACCGAACGCAGCAGGTTCACCACGATCGCCAGCGCGCCATAGACCAGTGGCCGGCGTTTCATCTGCGGCGCGCCGAACACGTACAGCAGCACGCCCATCGGCAGGCCGATGGCCAGGGTAAGCGGCAGCGAGCCGGCCATCATCAGCAGCGTCTCGAGGGTGGCCTTGCCGATATCCACCCACTTGTCCGCATCCAGGTGGCGGAAGAAGCCGCCGGCAGTAGCGATGATCATCGACGCAGTTCCTCAACGTGCACGCCGGCGGCCACGAACGCCGCCTGCGCGGCGGACTGGTCACCGCCCACCAGGGCGACGACCAGCTGGCCATACGGGGTGTCCTTGATCCGGTCGATACGGCCGGACAGGATGTTGTAGTCGACCCCGGTCTGCCGCGCGACGCTGCCGAGCAGGGGTTCGTAGGTGTCGCCACCAAGGAACGTCAGCCGCACGATGCGGCCACCGACGGCATCGAAATCGCGATGCAGCGCACCTTCGTCCATGTGCTCCGATTCGCTGACGAAACGGCGCGTGGTCGGATGCTGTGGATGCAGGAACACCCGGGTGACCGGCCCGGTCTCGACCATCTGGCCGGCGTCGAGCACGGCGACGCGGTCGCAGACGCGGCGGATCACGTCCATCTCGTGGGTGATCAGCACGATGGTCAGGCCCAGCTCGCGATTGATCTTCGACAGCAGCGACAGCACCGATGCCGTGGTCTGCGGATCGAGCGCACTGGTGGCCTCGTCGCACAACAGGATCTGCGGACGCGTTGCAAGTGCGCGGGCAATGCCGACGCGCTGCTTCTGGCCACCGGACAGCTGCGCCGGATACTTCTGCGCATGCGCTTCCAGGCCAACGGTCTGCAGCAGCTCGACCACGCGTGCGTCGATCTCCGCCTTCGGCGTGCCGGCCAGCTCCAGCGGGAAGGCGACGTTGCCGGCCACCGTGCGCGAAGACAGCAGGTTGAAGTGCTGGAAGATCATGCCGATGCGCCGGCGCAGCGCGCGCAGGCCGTCCGCGTCCAGTGCGGTGACATCCTCGCCACCGATCAGCAGACGCCCACCACTGGGTTCTTCCAGGCGGTTGATCATGCGGATCAGCGTCGACTTGCCGGCGCCGGAATGGCCGATGATGCCGAATACCTCACCGGCCTCGATGGTCAGGTCCAGCGGCTGCAGCGCGCTCACTGCGCGGCCGGCAACGGCATAGGATTTGTGCAGGCGCTGGAACTCGATCACGGGCGTGGCTCACCGGCTGGGTGACGGAAGGGGGCGTGCAGCCTACCAGCGCAGGCGGTCGCGCGCCCGCGCCATGGGCCAGAATGTTATTCCTTTTGGTTCTAAGCCGCTGCCCACGGTAGCGCCGGCCGCTGGCCGGCACCTGCAGCGGTCCCTCCGGCGCGAGGGGTTGCCGGCCGCCGGCCGGCCCTACCCCGGCTCAGGGGTGGTCCAACGGCTTCGGCGGCTCCTGCCGGTTCACCCGCTCGCGATGCAGCAGGTACAGGCCGGACGCAACGATGATCGCCGCCCCCACCCAGGTATAGCCATCGGGCAGCTGGCCCCAGAACGCCAGGTCCCAGCCGATCACCCAGACCAGCCCGCTGTACTCCAGCGGCGCGATCATCGAGGCCTCGCCCAGCTGGAAGGCCCTGGTCAGGGCGATCTGGCCCAGCGCTCCGGCCAGGCCCATGCCGCCGATCAGCGGCGCATGTGCCAGTTGCAGTGGCACCCAGCCGGGTAGGGCCAGCAGGCCGGCACCGATGGCCATGATCACCAGGAACCAGACCACCATCGACTGCGAGGTATCGGTGCGGGTCAGCAGGCTGACCGTGATCGCGGCTACGGCATAGGCGGTGGCCGCGGCCAGCACCATCAGCCCAGGCACCGAAATGAAGCCGTCCACGCCCGGCCGCAGCACGACCAGCACGCCGACCAGGCCGATGCCGATGGCTACCCAGCGCCGCGGCCCGACCCGTTCGCCCAGCAGCGGCACCGACAGCGCAGCGATCAGCAGCGGGGCGACGAAATAGATGGTGTAGGCAGTGGACAGCGGCAGGTCGCGCAGGGCGAACACGAAGCAGCCGATCATCGCCATGCCCAGCGCACCACGCAGCAGGTGCAGCCCCCAGCGGCGCGGCACCAGTGAACGCGGCCCGGCGCTGGCCAGCACCCAGACCAGCACGAACGGCAACGAGGCCGCGCCGCGCAGGAAGGTCACTTCCAGGGTGGGATAGCTGGCCGACAGCTGTTTCATGCCGGCGTCCATCAGCGAGAAACAGGCGACCGCAGCGACCATCCAGGCCACCGCGCGCGAAGGGGAGCGTTGCACGTTCATGGCCCATTATCGCCCGGTCGTCGCTTTCTGTAGAGCCGAGCCCACGCTCGGCTGCTCTTCACAAAGCAGCCGAACGTAGGCTCGGCGTTACAAAGGGCGGGCATAGGGCCCTCGCGATAGAATGGCTGCCACTGAATCCTGCGGAGCATCGCCCATGCCTTCCTTCGACGTCGTGTCCGAAGTCGACACCCACGAACTGACCAACGCCATCGACCAGGCCAACCGCGAACTGGCCACCCGCTTCGATTTCAAGGGCGTGGATGCCAAGTTCGAGCGCGATGGCGATGTGATCAACCAGTTCGCGCCGACCGAGTTCCAGCTCAAGCAGATGAACGACATCCTGCGTGCACGCCTGGCCGCGCGCGGCATCGATGTGCTCAGCCTGGAGTTCGGCGACATCGAGACCAACCTGGCCCAGGCCCGGCAGAAGATCACCGTCAAGCAGGGCATCGAGCAGAAGGTCGCCAAGAAGATCGCTGCTGCGCTGAAGGAGGCCAAGCTGAAGGTTGAAAGCCAGATCAATGGCGACAAGCTGCGCGTGCAGGGCAAGAAGCGCGATGACCTGCAGGACGCCATCGCCGTGCTCAAGGCCGGCAAGTTCGAGCTGCCGCTGCAGTTCAACAATTTCCGCGATTGATCTGGCCGCCGGGCATGGCCCGGCGCCGGCACCTGCGGTGCGACGGCGCGTTGCAAGCGACGCGCCTACAATGTCCGCCCCGCCAGCCGACGTGCCCGCCATGACCGACGCCCAACTGCCCACCGAGGACCCGATCGCCGCCACCCGCCTGTGGCTGGAACGCATCGTCATCGGCCTGAACCTGTGCCCGTTCGCCAAGGCGGTGTATGTGAAGGACCAGGTCCGCATCGTGCTCAGCGATGCGACCACGACGGAAGCCCTGGTTGAGCAGCTGGCCGAGGAACTGGTCCTGCTGCGCGATACGCCGGCCGAGCAGATCGATACCACGCTGATCGTGCATCCGCAGGTGCTGACCGATTTCCTCGACTACAACGACTTCCTCGACAACGCCGATGCGGCGATCGAGGCACTGGACTTGCAGGGCATCCTGCAGGTGGCCAGCTTCCATCCGGGCTACCAGTTCGAAGGCGTGGCGCCGGGCGATGCCAGCAACTACACCAACCGTGCGCCCTTCCCCACCCTGCACCTGCTGCGCGAAGACAGCGTGGCGCGCGCGGTGGACGCGTTCCCTGATCCGGACGTGATCGTCGAGCGCAACATCCAGACCTTGGACCGTATCGGCGTGGACGGCTGGCATCGCCGCCTGCGTGGCGAAGACCTGTCGTGAGCACGGTGCCGCCGATTGCCGCTTGGCCGGCCGCGCCGCTGTCGGGCAAGGTGGTGCTGGTCACCGGCGGCGCCAACGGCATCGGCCGTGGCATCGCCCAGTGCGTGCTAGGTGCAGGTGGCCGCGTGTTGATCGGCGACCTGGACGTGGAAGCCGGCCAGGCCTGCCTGCGCGAGTGGCAACGCGGTGAGGACGCCGCATTCCAGCACCTGGACATTACCGACGAAGCCAGTGTGCGCGACTTCATTGCCACGGCCCTGCAGCGTTTTGGTCGCATCGACGGGCTGGTCAACAGCGCGGGCATCGCCGATGCGCACGGCTCGCGGCTGCAGGACATGGACTGGGATGAATGGCAGCGCCGCCTGTCGTCGCTGCACGGCGCTTTCCTGTGCAGCAAGCACGCGTTGCCGGCGCTGACAGCCAGCGCCGCCGGCGCCATCATCAACATCGCCTCGACCCGCGCCTGGCAATCCGAAGCGCACAGCGAGGCCTATGCGGCGGCCAAGGGTGGCCTGGTGGCCTTCACCCATGCGCTGGCGATCAGCGCCGGCCCGGCGGTGCGGGTGAACAGCATCAGCCCGGGCTGGATCGGCACCAGCGAGTGGCAGGCACCCTCACGGCGACACGCGCCGGAGTACTCGGCCATCGACCACGCACAGCATCCGGTCGGCCGGGTCGGCCACCCCGAGGACATCGGCGCGCTCGCGGTATACCTGCTGTCGTCGCTGTCCGGCTTCAGCACCGGCCAGGATTTCATCGTCGACGGCGGCATGACCCGGAAGATGATCTACGCCGAATGACCCACCACCGGTAGTGCCGGCCTTGGCCGGCGTTCCGGTAGATCCACGCCATGCGTGGAGGGCGGTGAAGTGCCAACCAAGGTTGGCACCTACCCGACGCCTTACGCCATGCCCGAGTGACGCAGCAGCGCGTCAATCTGCGGTGCACGGCCGCGGAAAGCCCTGAAGTTCTCCGCCGCCTGGCGGCTGCCACCGCGCGACAGGATCTCATCACGGAAGCGTGCACCGGTTTCCGCCAGTGCCTGTGGCGCTTCCTCGAACGCGGCATAGGCGTCGGCGCTGAGCACCTCGGCCCACTTGTAGCTGTAGTAGCCCGCGGCGTAACCGCCCGCAAAGATGTGGCTGAACTGGTGCGGGAAGCGGTTCCAGGCCGGCGGGTGGTTCACCGCCACTTCCGCCCGCACGCGGTCGAGCAGCGCCAGCACGCTGTCCTGCGCTGGCTCGAACTGGCTGTGCAGCAGCATGTCGAACAGGCCGAACTCCAGCTGGCGGACGGTGGCCATGCCGCTGTGGAAGTTGCGCGCGGCCAGCATGCGCTCGTACAGCGTGCGCGGCAGCGGCTCGCCACTGTCCACGTGCGCGGTCATCGCCTGCAGGTGGTCCCATTCCCAGCAGAAGTTCTCCATGAACTGGCTGGGCAGCTCAACCGCATCCCATTCCACGCCGTTGATGCCGGCCACGCCCAGTTCGCCGATGCGGGTCAGCAGCTGGTGCAGTCCGTGGCCCATCTCATGGAACAGCGTGGTCACTTCGTTGTGGCTGAAGGTGGCCGGCTTGCCGTTGGCACCCCGGCCGAAGTTGCACACCAGGTAGACCAGCGGCGTCTGCACGCTGCCGTCGGCGCGCACGCGACGGTTGCGGCAATCATCCATCCACGCCCCGCCGCGCTTGCCCTCGCGTGCGTACAGGTCCAGGTAGAACTGGCCGACCAGCGCGCCCTGCGCATCGACCAGGCGGAAGAAGCGCACGTCTTCGTGCCAGACCGGCGCGCTGTCCTCCTGCACATGCAGGCCATACAGCTGCTCGATCACCGAGAACAGGCCGCCCAGCACCTTCGGCTCGGTGAAATACTGCTTCACCTCCTGCTCGGAATAGCTGTAACGCGCCTGCTTCAGGCGGTCGGCGGCGAACGCCAGGTCCCAGGCCTGCAGGGCATCGATGCCCAGCTGCTCGCGTGCGAACTGCTCCAGCTCGGCGCGGTCCCTGGCGGCGAACGGCTTGGCGCGCGAGGCCAGGTCACGCAGGAAACCGAGCACTTCGGCCGGGTCCTGCGCCATCTTGGTCGCCACCGAGTAATGGCCGTACGAATCGAAGCCGAGCAACGCAGCCAGTTCGGCGCGCAGGGCCAGGATGCGGTCGATGTTGCCGCTGTTGTCCAGTGCGTCATCGCCGAATTCGGACGCACGCTGGGCGCTGGCGCGGTACAGGATCTCGCGCAGGTCGCGGTCCTCGCCCCAGGTCTGCACCGGCAGGTAGCACGGCATCTGCAGGGTCAGTTTCCAGCCGGCCTTGCCGTCCTTCCGTGCTGCGGCATGCGCGGTGGCCTTCACGTCTTCCGGCAGGCCCTTCAGCCGCGCTTCGTCTTCGATGATCAGCGACCAGGCATCGGTAGCGTCGAGCACGTTCTGCGAGAACTTCGCCGACAGCGCCGACAGTTCTTCCTTGATCGCAGCAAAACGCTGCTGCGCCTCGGGCGCCAGCTCGGCGCCGCCCAGGCGGAAGTCGCGCAGGGTGTTGTCCAGCACCTTGCGCTGGGCTTCATCGAAATGCGCCGTCTCCGGGCTGGCGGCCAGCGCCTGGTACTGGCGGTAAAGCGCCAGGTTCTGCCCCAGCGCACTGGCGAAGCGGGTCACCCGCGGCAGGTTGCTGTTGTAGGCCTCGCGCAGCTCCGGGGTGTTGACCACGCCCTGCAGGTGGCCGACCAGGCCCCAGGCGCGCCACAGTCGCTCGGTCGCGTCGTCCAACGGGGTGACGAAGGTCTCCCAACGCACCGGCTGCACCTGCTCGGCCGCGCTGACGGCGGCTTCGGCCTCGGCCAGCAGCACATCCAGCGCCGGCGCGACGTGCTCGGGGCGGATCGCCTCGAAGCGCGGCAGGCCGGAAAAATCGAGCAGGGGGTTGGCAACGGTCACGGCAGATCTCCAGGATACGGGCCCGGCACCCGGGCAGCCCTCCAGATATGGCGCTGCCGGGCGCGGCTGACAAGGGGGCACGGCATTCACATCGGCCTTACGCGCGCCCCCCGAAGCTCTGGATGCGGGGGAGTCCGCAGCGGCACGTACCGAACGAGGCCCCACATGGAAGGTCTGGCTGCAGTTGCATCCGCCTCACCGGCGCGGTCGCTGGCACTGTCTGCCAGCGCGGCCGAACTGGCCTGGATCGCCGCGCTGTGCGATGCCGGCGACGACGCCCCGCGCCACCTGCAGCAGTTGCAGGCGGTGCTGCAGCAGGGCGGCACGTTCAATGAAAGCCAGGAGTGGTACCCGTTCGAAGTGGTCGAGCGCGGCGCCAGCCAGCTGCAGCTGGGCCATGAGCGCGAGTTCGTGATCTGCGTGCTGCTGTGGTTGCAGGCATTGGCCCAGGGCCGCGCCAGCATCCTGGATCCCACCCTGCACCTGGATGACCGCGCGATGGACATCGAGGCCTTGCCCGATGCACTGCGCGACGCGGTACTCGACGCCTTCACCGCAGCGGGTTACTGAGACACCGTCGCGGACGCCGACATGGCCCGGCGACAACGTCGGCCGTCCTACAACGCTTCCAGGCTGCACCACGGCAATTCGGGCAGTCCCTGCCCGGCCACCGCAGCGGCCAGCTGTGCGTCGGCGCCGTCGACATCAATGCCCTGGCGCGCGTACCACGCCGGATCGTAGTAGCTCTGCGCATAGCGCTCGCCGCTGTCGCACAGGATGCTGACGATGCTGCCCTGGTGGCCCGCTTCGCGCATCCACTGCGCCGCCTGCAGCACGCCGATGAAGTTGGTGCCGGTGGAGCCACCGACGCGTCGGCCGAGCTGGCGGCTGACATGGCGCATCGCAGCCAGGCTCAGCGCGTCGGGTACCTTGACCATCGCATCGACGCTGGTCGGGATGAAGCTCGGCTCCACCCTTGGCCGGCCGATGCCTTCCACGCGCGAACCACCACTGCAGGTCAGGTCGCGCCAGTCCTGTTCACCGGCCACGGCGGCCCGGTAGCCGTCGAAGAACACCGACACTTCCGGGTCCGCACACAGGATGCGGGTGTCGTGGCGGCGGTAGCTGACATAGCGGCCCAGGGTGGCGGCGGTGCCGCCGGTGCCGGGGCTGCACACGATCCATTCCGGAACCGGGCTGGGCTCTTCGGCCATCTGCTTGAAGATGGACTCGGCGATGTTGTTGTTGGCACGCCAGTCGGTCGCGCGCTCAGCGTAGGTGAACTGGTCCATGAAGTGGCCACCGGTTTCACGGGCCAGCTTTTCCGAATCACAGTTGAGGTCGCAGGCGCGTTCGACCAGGTGGCAGCGGCCGCCTTGGAACTCGATCGCGGCGATCTTTTCAGGCGAGGTGGTGGCCGGGATCACCGCAATGAACGGCAGGCCGAGCAGGCGCGCGAAATAGGCTTCGGACACCGCCGTCGAGCCGCTGGACGCTTCGATCACCGGTCGCCCTTCGCGCAGCCAGCCATTGGCCAGCGCATACAGGAACAGCGAGCGCGCCAGCCGGTGCTTGAGGCTGCCGGTGGGATGGCTCGACTCATCCTTCAGGTACACATCGATGCCCTCGAACCCGGGCAGCGCCAGCGGGATCAGGTGGGTATCGGCGGAGCGGTTGAAATCGGCTTCAATCTTGCGGATGGCGGCGGCCACCCATTCACGCTGCGACATGGCGGGCAATCGTTGTCAGGACGGAACGGTGCGATCCGGCCATTGTACGTCGCGGTACCGTCAGGTGCTGGCCGGTAGAATGCCCCCATCCGGCCGGCAACGGCCCTGTCTGAAGGACCTCCCCCCATGACCATTCCCGCCCTGCGCGATGTCCCCGGCGTCGCCGCCCAGGCCCCGGCCGAAACCACCGGCTTCGTGTTCAACCACACCATGCTGCGGGTGAAGGACATCACCGCCTCGCTGGACTTCTACACCCGCGTGCTCGGCTACCAGCTGATCGACAAGCGCGACTTCCCCGAGGCCCAGTTCAGCCTGTACTTCCTGGCCTACCTCCCGGCCGGCGTGGTGGTACCGGAAGACGACAGCCAGCGCCGCCTGTGGATGGCCGGCCTGCCGGGCGTGCTGGAACTGACCCACAACCACGGCACCGAAACCCAGGACGGCGCGGTCTACCACGACGGCAACAGCGACCCGCGCGGCTTCGGCCACATCTGCGTGTCGGTGCCGGACATCGAGGCGGCCTGCCAGCGCTTCGAGGACCTCGGGGTAACCTTCCAGAAGCGGCTGACCGACGGCCGCATGAAGAACCTGGCCTTCATCAAGGACCCGGACGGCTACTGGGTCGAGATCATCGCCAACGTCTGACCCGGAAAGGGGCACAATTCCGGTAGCGCCGGGCCATGCCCGGCGGCCTTGAGCAGGCCGCGCTGCGCGCTCGCCGGGCACGGCCCGGCGCTACCGACTCCGTCCCCTTTTTGAAGAGGTTCGTATGGAAACGATGGAACTGCACCGTGGCCGCCTGATCGACCACATCCAGCTGGTGGTGCGCGACCTGGCCGCCAGCCGCCGCTTCTACCAGGCAGTGTTCGATACGATCGGCATCCCACTCGGCGGCGAAGGGCCGGACTTCTTCTGGGCCGACGAGCTGTTCATTTCCAGCGCCAGCAGCCGTGCCGCCGCCGGCCAGCTGACCGGCCGCCATCATCTCGCCTTCCAGGCCCGCGACAGCGCCACGGTCGATGCCTTCCACACCGCTGCCATCGCCGCCGGTGGCACAGACAACGGCGCACCGGGCGAGCGCCCCTACCACCCGGGCTACTACGGCGCCTTCGTGCTCGACCCCGATGGCAACAACATCGAAGTGGTCTACCACGGCCCGGCGAACTACAGTGCCGACTCGGTGAAGGTGACGTTCTGACTTCACCGACGCCGTGAACGAAGAAGCCGGGCAATGCCCGGCTTCTCTGTTTCCAGCGCTGCAGCCCTCAGTGGGCGGCCATGTAGATGTCCTGCAGCACGGCCTTTTCCAGTTCCAGCTCGCCCAGCAGGTTCTTCACGATATCGCCCAGGCTGAGGATGCCGACCAGCTGGTTGCCGTCGGTCACCATCAGGTGACGGCGACGCGAGTATGTCATCAGCGACATGGCCTGCTTCAGCGTGGCGTCCGGCGCAATGCCCTCCAGGCCCGTGGACGGCAGGCTGGAAATCACCCGGCGGCCGGCCTGCGGGCCATCATCGGCCAGGGTGCGCACGATGTCCTTCTCGGAGATGATGCCGACCGGGGCATCGTCCTTCATCACCACCAGCGCAGCGATCCTGTTCGCGCTCATCTTGTGGGCGGCGGCACCGATGGTGTCTTCGGCATCGATGGTGATGACAGCTTCTTTCTTGGATTGCAGGAGTTCGCGGACGTTCATTCTTGTTTCCTGGTGCAGGTCACTGAAGTCAAAAAAGTGTGCTCTTCCGATACGCCCCCTCCCCGGGAACAGACCTTTCAGCGCACGTCTGGCGCACCCGTCTGCCGCATGGGAGGCATCGGCAGACGACGTGCTGCAACGCGAACGAGGTGGGGGTTCAACCGCTCAACCCGGACCTCGGTCAAATCGATTCTACGACTGCGACCATCGGTCACTACCGGCATCGATAGGACAGTTCGTCATGGGAACCAGCTGACGATCCAGAGAATGGCACCGCGGCTGAAACCGCCGCTGAATACAAGCGCAGTTGCGCATTAAAGATTGATTGCCCGCTGCCGACAGCGGACAGAACACCCGGCGGCAATCCCACTTCGCACTGTCCGGCCAAACGAAAGGGCCCACGCGGGGCCCCTTCGCTTGCAGCATCCAACCGGAGCGATGGGTATTACTCCACCGTCACGCTCTTGGCCAGGTTGCGCGGCTTGTCCACGTCGGTGCCGCGTGCCAGCGCAGTGTGGTAGGCCAGCAGCTGCACCGGGATGGTGTGCACGATCGGGCTGAGCACGCCGGCGTGGCGCGGGGTGCGAATCACGTGCACGCCTTCGGACGCGTTGAAGTTGCTGTCCTGGTCGGCGAACACGAACAGCTCGCCGCCACGCGCGCGCACTTCCTGCATGTTCGACTTCACCTTTTCCAGCAGGCTGTCGTTGGGGGCGATCACCACCACCGGCATATCCTCGTCCACCAGCGCCAGCGGACCATGCTTCAGCTCACCTGCCGGGTAGGCCTCGGCGTGGATGTAGGAAATCTCCTTGAGCTTGAGCGCGCCCTCCAGCGCGATCGGGTAATGCAGGCCACGGCCCAGGAACAGCGCATTGGACTTGCGCGCAAAGCGTTCGGCCCACGCCGCGATCTGCGGTTCCAGGTTCAGCGCGTGCTGCACGCTGCCCGGCAGGAAGCGCAGCTGCTCCAGGTAATCCGCTTCCTGCGCCGCGTCGATGCGGCCATGCAGCTTGCCCAGCACCACGGTCAACTGGAACAGCGCGGCCAGCTGGGTGGTGAAGGCCTTGGTCGAAGCCACGCCGATCTCGGCGCCGGCACGGGTGTAGCAGACCAGCTCGCTGGCGCGCGGAATCGCGCTTTCCGGCACGTTGCAGATCGACAGCGTGTGCTTGTGGCCAAGCGCCTTGGCGTACTTCAGTGCCTCCATCGTATCCAGCGTTTCGCCGGACTGGGAAATGGTCACGACCAGATGCTTCGGGTTCGCATAAGCGGCGCGGTAGCGGTACTCGCTGGCAATCTCCACGCTGCACGGCAGGCCGGCGATGGCCTCGATCCAGTAGCGCGCGGTCAGGCCTGCGTAGTAGCTGGTGCCGCAGGCGATGATCTGCACGCCTTCGATGCCCGACAGCACCGCCTCGGCGTTCTTGCCGAACAGCTCGGCCGGGAAGCCACCGGCGTCGATCGCCGCTTCGATGGTGTCGCCCAGCGCACGCGGCTGTTCGTGGATTTCCTTCTGCATGAAGTGGCGGTACGGACCCAGCTCCAGCGAGGCCAGCGACACATCGGACAGATGCACGTCGCGCTCGACCGGCTGGTCATGCTCGTCGAAGATGCGCACGCCATCGCGACGGATCTCGGCGGTGTCGCCCTCTTCCAGGAAGATCACCTTGCGGGTGGCCGAGATCACCGCCGAGACGTCGGAGGCGACGAAATTCTCGCCCTCGCCCAGGCCGATCAGCAGCGGGCAGCCCATGCGCGCGCAGACGAAGCGCTCCGGCTCGGCGCGGCTGACCACGGCCAGCGCATAGGCACCGGTCAGCTCTTTCACCGTGTGCTGCAGCGCCACCAGCAGGTCATCGCCGTCCTTCAGGTGGTGGTGGATGAGGTGGGCGATGACTTCGGTATCGGTCTGCGACTCGAAGGTGTAGCCCAGCGCACGCAGCTTCTCGCGCTGCTCCTCATGGTTCTCGATGATGCCGTTGTGCACCAGCGCCACGCCATGGCTGATATGCGGATGCGCGTTGGCCTCGGTGACACCACCGTGGGTGGCCCAGCGGGTGTGGCCGATGCCCAGCACCGCATTGAAGCCCTCTGCCTCGGCCGCGGTGGCCATTTCCGACACACGACCGGTACGACGCACGCGGCGTACATCGCGGCGCTCACCCTGGTCGACTACCGCAATACCCGAGGAATCGTAACCACGGTATTCAAGACGCTTCAGCCCCTCGATCAGTACCGGCACCACGTCGCGATCAGCGATCGCACCCACGATTCCACACATGTCACGCGTTTCCTTGAAGACGATCGGCGCATTCTAGCCCGCGCGTCCGGCGTCGCCCTCCTGTCCGCTTAATGAAAGTGTCCGGAAAGGTGTCCGCGGACACCCGGACACTTCGCCTCCTCATCCAACCTGTTGAACCAAAAGGAAATAAGGTTGGCACGCAACCTGCTTGGTACTGGTTACCACCGTCAGGCACGCATCCGATGATCCGCGACACCTCCGCACAGGACCAGATCGTTTCCACCGCCCCGGCCGGCACCTCCCGCGTGGCCTGGCACCGCTATCGCTGGCCGGCGCTGGGTGCCATCGCGCTGCTGGCCGGCATCGGCTGGGCGGTACATGCCTGGTCCAATGCCAGCCGCTCCTTCGACAGCAGCCGCGTGCGCATCGCCGAAGTGAAGCGCGGCGACCTGGTGCGCGACATCGCCGCCGACGGCCGCGTGATCGCCGCCAACAGCCCGATCCTGTATGCCATCTCGGCCGGTACCGTGGACCTGAAGGTGGTCGCCGGTGACGTGGTCAAGAAGGGCCAGGAGCTGGCGATCATCGACAGCCCGGAACTGCGCAGCAAGCTGGCCCAGGAACAGGCAACGCTGGCCGGGCTGGAAGCCGAGGCCAGCCGCGCCGCGCTGGACGCGACCCTGGCCCGCGCCAAGTCCCGCAAGGAAACCGACCAGGCCACCATCGAGCGTCAGGCCGCCGACCGTGACCTGCAGCGCTACCAGCGCGGCTACGACGGCGGCGCGGTACCGCAGATCGACCTGGCCAAGGCCAAGGATTCGCTGAAGAAAGCCGACATCGCCCTGGCCAACGCCACCACCGATGCGCGCCTGCAGAGCCAGGGCGCCGACCTGGATGCCCGCAACAAGCGCCTGCTGGCCGACCGCCAGAAAGCGGTGGTGGCCGAAGTGCAGCGCCAGGTCGATGCGCTGACGCTGCGCGCGCCCTTCGATGGCCAGGTTGGCCAGGTGCAGGCCGTGCAGTCCACCAACCTGGCCGCCAACGCGCCGGTGCTGGGCGTAGTCGACCTGTCCAAGTTCGAGGTCGAGATCAAGGTGCCGGAGAGCTTCGCCCGCGACCTGGCGATCGGCATGCCGGCCCAGCTGACCGGTGGCAACGGCCAGCCGTTCCCGGGCGAGATCAGCGCAGTATCGCCGGAAGTGGTCAACGGCGAGGTCAACGCCCGCGTGCGCTTTGCCAGCGCGCAGCCGGAAGGCCTGCGCCAGAGCCAGCGGATGTCGGTGCGCGTGCTGCTCGATACCCGCAAGGACGTGCTGAAGGTCGAGCGCGGCCCGTTCGTCGAACAGGGCAACGGCGTGGCCTACGTGATGGATGGCCGCACCGCCGTGCGCCGTCCAGTCGAACTGGGCGTCAGCAGCCTGGGCGAAGTGGAAATCAAGTCGGGTGTGCAACCGGGCGACCGCATCGTGGTCTCCGGCAGCGACCTGTTCAAGGACGCCGAACGCGTCTCCGTCAACTGATACCTGAACCCTGAATCCTGGAGAGAGGACACCCCATGTACATGCTCGAAATGCGTTCGGTCGCCAAGGTCTTCCGCACCGAACAGGTGGAAACCCACGCACTGCGCTCACTGGAACTGCAGGTCAAGGAAGGTGAGTTCGTCGCGGTCACCGGCCCGTCAGGCTCCGGCAAGACCACCTTCCTCAACATCGCCGGCCTGCTGGAAACCTTCACCAGTGGCACCTACATGCTGGACGGCCAGGACGTGAGCACGCTGGGCGATGATGCGCGCAGCCGCCTGCGCAACCAGAAGATCGGCTTCATCTTCCAGGGCTTCAACCTGATCCCCGACCTGAACCTGTTCGACAACGTCGACGTGCCGCTGCGCTATCGCAAGATGAGCGCCAACGAGCGCCGCGAACGCATCGAGAAGGCGCTGACCCAGGTCGGCCTCGGCTCGCGCATGAAGCACTACCCGAACGAGCTGTCCGGCGGCCAGCAGCAGCGCGCGGCGATCGCACGTGCCCTGGCAGGCAGCCCGCGCCTGCTGCTGGCCGACGAACCGACCGGCAACCTGGACACGCAGATGGCCCGCGGCGTGATGGAGCTGCTGGAGGAGATCAACGCTGCCGGCACCACCATCGTGATGGTCACCCACGATCCGGAACTGGCCGCGCGCGCACAGCGCAACGTGCACATCGTTGATGGCCAGGTCACCGATCTGGTGCGCGAGCCGGTGCTGGTCACGCCGCCGCGCCACATCGTCGCCGTCAACGAGTGAGGGCCCCACCATGTTCGCCTACTACGCCCGACTGGCGGTGCGCAGCTTCCGCCGCAACAAGGTCCTGACCGCGCTGATGGTGGTTGCCATCGCGCTCGGCATCGGCGCCTCGATGACCACCCTGACCGTGTTCCACGTGCTGTCCGGTGACCCGATTCCCGGCAAGAGCAACCGCCTGTTCTACGTCCAGCTCGACGCCGCGACCGGCGCCTACGTCGCCGGTGAGGAGCCGGAAACCCAGCTGACCCGCTTCGACGGTGAAGCCCTGCTGCGCGAAGCCAAGGGCGAGCGCCAGGCGCTGATGAGCGGAGGCGGCGGCACCATCGAACCGGACAACAGCACCCTCAAGCCCTTCAGCATCGACACCCGCTGGACCTCGGCCGACTTCTTCCCGATGTTCGAGGTGCCCATGCAGTACGGCCGCCCCTGGACGCGCGAGGACGATGAAGGCCGTGCGCGCGTGGTGGTCATCTCCAAGGCGCTCAATGACAAGCTGTACCAGGGCGCCAACAGCGTGGGCCGCGACCTGCGCATGGAAGGCCAGAGCTACCGCATCGTCGGCGTGATGAAGGAATGGAGCCCGGAGCCGCACTTCTACGACCTGACCACTGGCAGCTACGGCAAGAACGAAGACCTGCTGCTGCCGATCTCCACCTCCTTCGACCTGAAGCTGGGCAGCAACGGCAACATGAACTGCTTCGGCGAGAATCCGGACGGCAACAGCTACTCGCTCAACGCACCGTGCGCGTGGCTGCAGTACTGGGTGGAGATGGACCCGGCCAAGGCCGACGACTACCGCCGCTACCTGGAGAACTATTCGACCCAGCAGCGCGAGGCCGGCCGCTTCAAACACCCGCCGAACGTGCGCCTGCGCACCGTGATGGAGTGGCTGGACTTCAATGGCGCAGTGCCCAGCGACGTGCGCCTGCAGCTGTGGCTGGCACTGGGCTTCCTCGGCGTCTGCCTGGTCAACACGGTGGGCCTGCTGCTGGCCAAGTTCCTGCGTCGCAGCGGTGAGATCGGCGTGCGCCGCGCGCTCGGCGCCAGCCGCGGACAGATCTTCCTGCAATGCCTGGTGGAAGCCGGCGCGGTCGGCGTGGTCGGTGGCGTGCTGGGTATCGGCCTGGCCCTGCTCGGCCTGTTCGCGGTGCGCCAGCAACCGGTGGAATACGCCAAGCTGGCCCACCTGGACGGCAACATGCTGCTGCTCGCACTGGGCCTGACCCTGCTCGCCAGCGTCGCCGCCGGTTTCCTGCCCGCCTGGCGTGCGATGCAGGTCACCCCGGCCATCCAGCTCAAGTCGCAGTAAGCACCCGAACGAGGACTCCCATGGACATCCGCCCCATCCTCAGCACGCTGCGCCGGCACAAGACTGCCGCTGCCCTGATCGTGCTGGAAGTCGCACTGACCTGCGCCATCGTCTGCAACGCGCTGTTCCTGGTCAGCCAGCGCGTGGAGAAGATCAGCATGCCCAGCGGCATCGCCGAGAGCGAACTGGTGATGCTGCGCGTCAGTGGCATCGGCAAGCAGACCGACGCCATGGCCCGCACCCGCGAGGACCTGGCATCGCTGCGCGCGATTCCCGGCGTCAGCAACGTCACCATCATCAACCAGGTTCCCTTCCGCCACGGCTCCTCCAGCAGCAGCATCTCGCGCGAGGTCGACCAGGAACGGCCGACCACCAACGCCTCGATGTACACCCTGTCCGAGAACGGGCTGGCCACGATGGGCATCAACCTGATCGCCGGCCGCGATTTCCTGCCCGGCGAGTACCAGAACTTCGAAGACGCCAGCAAGGGGGGCGCCAAGGAAAACGCCATCCCGGTCATCCTCACCCAGGCCACCGCCGCCAAGATGGAACCCAACGGCAGCGCGCTGGGCAAGACCTACTACATGGGCAAGCAGCCGCTGCACGTGGTCGGCATCGTCGACACGCTGAGCACGCCCAACGGCTGGAATGACAACTGGACCAACTCGATGCTGCTGCCCATGCGGCGCACCTTCGACGAGGGTGGCACCTATGTGCTGCGCACTTCGCCGGAACGCCGCCAGGAGGTGCTTGATGCGGGGGCTGCTGTACTGGAGCGCAACGACCCCAACCGGCTGATGCGCGACAAGCTGACCTATGAAGACCAGCGCAAGGACTTCTTCAAGAACGACCGCGCGATGGTTGGCCTGCTGATCACCGTCAGCGTCTCGCTGCTGGTGGTCACCGCACTGGGCATCATCGGCCTGGCCAGCTTCTGGGTGCAGCAGCGCAGCAAGCAGATCGGCATTCGCCGCGCACTCGGTGCCACCCGCGGGCAGATCCTGCGCTACTTCCAGACCGAGAACTTCCTGCTGGCCTCGCTGGGCATCGTGCTGGGCATGCTGGCGGCCTACGCGATCAATCTGGCACTGATGAACCTGTACGAGCTGCCACGCATGCCCCTGTACTACCTGCCGCTGGGCGCGCTGCTGCTGTGGGTGCTGGGCCAGGTCGCGGTGTTCGGGCCGGCCCGGCGCGCGGCAGCGGTCCCGCCCGCAGTTGCCACGCGGGGCGCGTGAGATGCGTGCCTGCCGGATGCTGTTGATGGCACTGCTGCCACTGCCGGCGCTGGCCGGCGGTGGCAGCTCGCAGACGCTGGAATGGCGCCAGGATGATGCCCGCCTGGCGCTGCGCTCGACCGAGGGCCAGGTACGGGTGGAAGCCGCGCGTCCGGAAGCCCGCTTCGGCGTGCGCAGCGGCGACCGCATCCTGCGCCTGGACGATACGGCTGTGCGGCGCATCGAGCATCTTGCCGATGCGCTGCGGCATTCCAGTGCCCCGACTGCGTACCTGTTGCTGCGCCGCGACAAACGCGAGCTCACCGTCCCGGTGGACGCCACCTCGTGGCGGCTGGCGCTGGTCGCTCCGCCACCGCCGCCACCGCCGCCACCAGCGCGGCGCTGAAACCAGCCCGCCCTCGTCGCCGCGGCTTTGGCTATGCTTGATGGGTGGCGCCGGGCTCTCCCGGCGTATGGATACGAACACGGCTCCATCGGCGCCGCCCATCCCTTTCTGCAGAACTGCTTGATGCCTTCGATCCTGATCATCGACGACAACGCCAGCGTGGGCACCGCGCTGGACGTGCTGTTCTCCCTGCATGACATCGACACCCTGCAGGCGCAGAGCCCGGCCGAAGGGCTGGCCCTGCTCGAGTCGCAGCCGGTTGATCTGGTGATCCAGGACATGAATTTCAGCGAGGACACCACCTCCGGCGAGGAGGGCGAAGCGCTGTTCGCACAGATCCGCGCGCGCCACCCGGACCTGCCGGTGATCCTGCTCACCGCCTGGACCCACCTGAGCAGCGCGGTGGACCTGGTCAAGGCCGGTGCCGCCGACTACCTGGCCAAGCCCTGGGACGACCGCAAGCTGCTGACCACGGTCAACAACCTGCTCGAGCTGTCCGAGGCACGCCGCGAGCTGGACCGGCGGCGCGCGCGTGAGCTGCGGCAGCGCAACACGCTGGAAGAGAAGTACAAGCTCTGTGGCGCGGTCTTTGCAGATCCGGCCAGCGAGCGCGTCATCGCGCTCGCCTGCCAGGTCGCGCGCTCCGAACTGCCGGTGCTGATCACCGGTCCCAACGGCGCTGGCAAGGAGAAGATCGCGCAGATCATCCAGGCCAACTCGCTGGTGGCCAAGGGCCCGTTCATCACGGTCAACTGCGGCGCATTGCCGTCGGAACTGATCGAAGCCGAACTGTTCGGTGCCGAGGCCGGTGCGTACACCGGCGCCAACAAGGCACGCGAAGGCAAGTTCGAGGCCGCCGATGGTGGCACCCTGTTCCTGGATGAGATCGGCAACCTGTCGCTGGGCGGGCAGATGAAGCTGCTGCGTGTGCTGGAAACCGGCCGCTTCGAGCGTCTTGGCTCCAATCGCGAGCGCCAGGTCAAAGTCCGCGTGGTCAGTGCGACCAATGCCGACCTGCCGGCGATGATCCGCGACGGCACCTTCCGCGAAGACCTGTACTACCGCCTCAATACGGTGGAACTGGTACTGCCACCATTGGCCGAACGCCCGGGCGACATCGTGCCGCTGGCCGAGCGCTTCCTGACCGCCGGCAAGCCGCTGTCCAGCGCCGCCACCGCGGCCCTGCAACGGCATCCCTGGCCCGGCAACGTGCGCGAACTGCGCAACGTGATCCAGCGCGCCGAGCTGCTGGCGACCGGCAACCGCATCGAAGTGACCGACCTGAACCTGCCGCGTGCCGCACCTGCTTCGCGACCGGCGCCCAGTGCCGGCAATGATCCTGACCGTGCGCGCATCGAGGATGTGCTGGCGCGCAACCACGGCGTCATCGCCCAGGCCGCCGCCGAACTCGGCCTGAGCCGCCAGGCACTGTACCGGCGCATGGACCGGCACGGCATCCCACGCGAATGAAGCGGCGTTCGTTCACCTTCCGCCTGTTCCTGCGCCTGCTGCCGGTGCTGGCGCTGGCCGCCGCGTTGCCGTGGCTGCTGGCGTACTGGATGGACCACGGCTGGGTTGTGACCACCGTGTCGGCACTGATCCTGCTGTCGCTGATGTGGTGGACGCTGCGCCGTGCCACCGCCCCCGTGCGGTCACTGATGCGGGCCCTGGCGGGCACCACCAGCAGCTATCGCGACGGCGAATACAACTTCGGCGTGCACTGGCCCGGCAATGACGAGCTCGGCGACCTGGTGCAGGCACACCGCGAACTGGGTGATGTACTGCGTGCACAGCGGCAGGGCCTGGTGCAACGCGAGCTGCTGCTGGACACAATGGTGCAGAACACGCCGGTGGCGATGCTGCTGATCGCCTCCGGCGGCGATGGCATCGCCCGCGTGGTGTTCTCCAACTTGGCCGCGCGCAAGTTGCTGCATGGCGGCTGGAAGCTGGAAGGACAGCGCCTGGAGGACGTGCTGGAACAGGTGCCGGTGGAACTGCGCGATGCCATCGCCCGCGGCGGCGACAGCCTGTTCGCGGTGCATGCGGAAGGCGAAGACAGCGACGAGGATGACGAACAGGTCTATCACCTCTCACGTCGTTCTTTCCACCTCAATGGCCGTCCGCACGACCTGTTGCTGGTACGCCTGCTCACCGCCGAGCTGCGCCGCCAGGAAGTGCAGACGTGGAAGAAGGTGATCCGGGTGATCAGCCATGAGCTGAACAACTCACTGGCACCGATCGCTTCGCTGGCACACTCCGGCGGCGTGCTGGTGCAGCGCGAGCGCTTCGATCGGCTGCCGGAGATCTTCACCACCATCGAAGACCGGGCGCGCCATCTGGAAGGTTTCATTCGCGGCTATGCGCGTTTTGCCAAGCTGCCGCAGCCGCAGTTGCAGACCGTGCACTGGGCCCCCTTCCTGTCCAGCCTGCGCCAGCAGATTCCGTTCACCATGGAGCGCGAGCCGGACGAGGAACTGAGCAGCCGCATCGACATCGCGCAGTTCGGGCAGGCGTTGTTGAACCTGTTGAAGAACGCGCATGAGGCCGGCGCCGAAGCCGATCCGCCCAATGATGACGTGCAGGTGCAGCTGACGCGGTTGCCGCAATGGCTGCGCCTGGATGTGCTGGACCGTGGCAAGGGCATGAACGAGCAGGTGCTGCAGAACGCGCTGATGCCGTTCTATTCCACCAAGCGCAACGGCACCGGGCTGGGGCTGGCGTTGACCCGCGAGATCGTGGAGGCGCACGGCGGGCGTGTGTCACTGCAGAATCGTGGCGATGGCGGGTTGTGCGTCTCGATCCTGCTGCCGGTGGGGTGAGTTGCCGACTTGGCTCGGTCTGTCAGTAGAGCCACGCCATGCGTGGATGTGCCGACCAGGGTCGGCACCTACCAGACCTGCCGCATCGCCACCCGCAGATGCATTGGAAATCCCAGCGCGGCCTCTTCGGCCATCACCGCGCGCAGGCCCTCGCTCCACTGCGCCTCGGGCACTACCTCGAACCCTTCGCTGGCGTAGAAGGCTGCATTCCACGGCACATCGCTCAAGGTGGTCAGCACCGCTGCAGCAAAGCCGGTGGCCCTGGCCTGCGCCAAGGCATGCCGCAGCAATGCACGGCCATGGCCACGACGCGCGTGCGCTGGATCCACATCCATCTGCAGGACATGGAACTCGCCTGCCAGGTCGCCGGCCAGCAGGTAGCCGGCAACACCGCCGGCGGCGCCATCCACCACCCACAGCTGCCCACGCTCAAGGCCTTCCTGCAGCGTCGGCAGGTCCAGGCCGTGGCTGGCAAACACCGGATAGGCCTCGTGACCCCTCAGCAGTTCGCCGGCACGTTGTTCGATCGCCGGCAGCACACCCAGCTCATCGGTGCGCGGAACCCGTGGCTCAGGACTTCTTGACCGGGCGCTTCCAGCCATCGATGGTTTCCTGTCGTGCACGTGCCAGCGTCAGCTTGCCGTCCGGCGCGGTGCGGGTGATGACCGACCCGGCAGCGATGGTCGCGCCCTCGCCGATGGTGATCGGTGCCACCAGCGAGCTGTTGGAGCCGATGAAGGCGTTGTCGCCGATGGTGGTGGTCGACTTGTTCACGCCATCGTAGTTGCAGGTGATGGTGCCGGCACCGATGTTCACCCTGCTGCCGATCACCGCGTCGCCCAGATAGGTGAGGTGGTTGGCCTTGCTGCCCACACCGAGGGTGACCTTCTTGGTCTCGACGAAGTTGCCGACGTGCACGCCATCGGCCAGCACGGTGCCCGGGCGCAGCCGTGCGAACGGGCCAATCTGCGCAGCGCCTTCGGTGACCACGCCGTCCAGATCACAGTGCGCACGCACTTCGGTGCCTGGCCCCAGGTTGACGTCCTTCAGCCTGTTGAACGGGCCTACGGTGACGCCGTCACCGAGCACGATGTTGCCTTCAAGGACAACGTCGACATCGATCAGCACATCGCTGCCCACGGTGACGGTGCCACGGATATCCAGGCGTGCCGGGTCGCGCACGCGCGCGCCCTGTGCGCACAGTGCACGCACCGCACGGCGCTGCCAGGCGCGCTCCAGCTGCGACAGCTGCCAGGGATCATTTGCCCCCTCGGCCTCCTGCGCATCGGCGACCAGCGCCATCTCGGCCGGGGTGTACTCGTTCGCGGCGAACGCGAACACGTCAGTGAGGTAATACTCGCCCTGGGCGTTGCTGTTGGACAGCTGCGACAGCCAGCGGCGCAGCGCGGTCGACTCGGCGGCGATGATGCCGGTATTGATCGTGCGCACGCGCAGCTGGTCGTCAGTGGCGTCCTTCTGCTCGACGATGGAGCCGACCTTGCCCTCCGCATCGCGCAGCACGCGGCCGTAACCGGTCGGGTCATCGAGCTCGGCCACCAGCACCGCCAGGCGCCCCGGCTCCGACAGCAGGTGGCGCAGGGTCTGCGCACGGATCAGCGGCACATCGCCGTACAGCACCAGCACCTGCGCCGCATCGGGCACCTGCGGCATCGCCTGCGCCACGGCGTGGCCGGTGCCGAGCTGCTGCGCCTGTTCGGCCCACAGCAGGTCGGGCTGGTCGGCGAAATGCTGGCGGACGGCTTCCCCGCCGTGCCCATACACCACGTGGATGGCGGCCGGCTGCAGTTCGCGCGCTGCGGCGATCACGTGGGCCAGCATCGGCTGGCCCGCTATCGGCTGCAGCACCTTGGGCAACACGGATTTCATGCGCTTTCCAGCACCGGCGGCGAGGATGATGACGTGCAGGGCTTGGCTCATGGAATATCCGGGCAGCAACGAACTGTGAACTGGCTGCTAGCATAGCCGACGCGTTCCCCTGTGCTGCGTGAACCATGCCTGTCATCCACAGTCGATTCCCGAATCTGCTTCCGTGGCTGGGCGCAGCCCTGCTCGTCCTTGGGCTGTGTACTACCCCCCTGGCGCGCAGCATCCCCTGGAGCCGCTTCGCCGAACTTGTGGAGATCGGCTTGTTCGCGTGCGGCGCTGGCGTACTACTGAAGCGCTGGCGCCACTGGTCGATGGCCAGCGTTCTGGGCGTGCTGTGGTTGCTGCTACTGCCTGTATTCGCTGGTGTGCTGGCTTTCCTGTCTGCGCTGTTGATGCTGCTGGCTGCAGCCGCCATCGGTACAACGTTGTTCGCGCAACGCGCGCTGGCGCTGCAGGCATGCGCAGGCCTGCTGGTGATGGCCGCGGTACTGGGCTGGACGCTGCTGCTGCCGATCCATTACCGATGGATCTACCTGCTGGCCTGCCTGGCATTGGTGGCCTGGCGCCGCGCCACACTGCGGTCCGCGCTGCGGGCCGCGGCCACGCAATGGCGGCATGCAGTGGCCGCTGCACCGCGTAGCGCAGCCTTTGCCGTGCTCGTGCTTGGTCTGGCCAGCACGGCCTGCTGGCTGCCGACCCTGCAGTATGACGACCTGACCTATCACCTGCGGCTGCCGTGGCAGTTGATGGAACTCGGGGTGTACCAGCCTGCGCCAGAACACCAGATCTGGGCACTGGCGCCGTGGGCAACCGATGTGATCCATGCGATTCCGCAGCTGCTGTCTGGTGCTGAAGCACGCGGCCCGGTCAATGCATTCTGGCTGCTGGCACTGGGCGCTGCTGCGTGGCACCTGGCTGCACAACTGGGGGCGGGCGGGCAGTCGCGCTGGCTCGCCGTTGCCATGGTAGCCAGCCTGCCGCTGACCGCGGGCCTGGCCGGCGGCATGCAGACCGAATTGCCAACGGCAGCAGTACTGCTGTGGATGTGTGCACTGGCCGCAGCCCCGCGGGATACCCGTCTTTCCAGCTGGCTGCTGCTGGCGGTACTGGCGGGTGGGCTGCTGGCAATCAAGACCATGGGTGCGCTCATGGCGCTGCCGGTACTGCTATGGGCCCTGGTCCGCCATCCGTGGCCGTCGCTGCCACGAATCGTACTGGTGGCGCTGGTCGGCCTGCTGGTGGGCGCGTCCAGTTACGCCTACGCCACTTGGATCGCCGGCAACCCGGTGCTGCCGCTGTTCAACGGCATCTTCCATTCGCCGTACTACGCACCCGTCAACTTCCTTGATGCCACCTACAGCGTCGGCTTCGGCGCCAACCTGCCGTGGATGCTCACGTTTCATTCCTCGCGCTACTTCGAGTCGCAGGATGGCGCGGCAGGCGTGGCGCTGGTCGGCCTGGCGGGCCTGTGGCTGCTGGCACTGCTGCGCCCGTCCACGCGCGCGGCGACACTGGTGGCAACAGCCGTACTGGTGCTGCCGCTGTTGCCTGTGCAGTACCTGCGCTATGCCTACCCGGGCATGGTCCTGCTGTCTGTCGTGGCCGTTGCGGCGCTGGGTGCCGGCGCCCCGCGTCGGCCGCTGCTGGTACTGCTGGTCACGATCTGCGTGCTGAACGTCAGCCTGCAATCGACCGGCTACTGGATGATGCGCAGCGGTGCATTGAAGGACACGTTGAAGGCCGCTGGCCGCGACGAGCCCCTGTTCCAGCGCTTCACCCCCGAACGCTCGCTGGCAGCGGGCGTTCGCGCGTCGCCCGATGATGGACGCAATGTCCTGGTACTGGACCCTGCCGCCCCCTACTTCGCCGAGTTCGGCAGCCGTGGCCGCAGTGTTGCCTGGTACGCGCCCTCGCTGCAGGCGGCGGCAGCGGTCGCCGAACACGATGCCAGCGGCCAGCGGTGGCTGGCAGTGCTGCGGGGCATGCAGGCCGGGCACATCATTCTCAACACCCGTAACCTGACGGCGCCGCAACGCGCGGCACTGCAGTTGGCCGGGGCGGAACTGCGGGGCGAGGCAGGCGATCGCCAGTGGTGGTATCTTCCCGCCGCCATGGAGCTCCCCGCAGAATGAGTACGTCCACGCTCTCCACGCCAACGCCAGACAAGGGTTCCGCCGCGATGCCGCGCATTGCCGTGGTGATTCCCTGCTACCGCGTGCGGGCGCATGTCATGCAGGTCATTGCCGGCATCGGCGCCGAAGTGGGCTGGATCATCGCCGTGGCAGCGGCGCGATGATCCGCGACTGATGCATGGATCCACGCGTCACCGTCATCGAACACGCGCAGGACCAGGGCGTTGGCGGCGCAACGATGACCGGATACATGCATGCGCTGCAGGCGCCTGCAGAGGTGGTCATCAAGCTTGATGGCGATGGCCAGATGGACCCCGCGCAGGTGCTGCGCTTCGCCAGCCCGCCTCTCTCCGGCCACGCCGACTACGCCAAGGGCAATCGCTTTCATCGTGTGGGTTTCCTGCCGGGGATGCCTTGGGTACGACTTGCCAGCAACGCCGCGTTGTCGTTCCTGACCAAGCTCTCCAGCGGTTACTGGCAGATCGCCGATCCCACCAACGGGTACACCGCTGTACGCAGCGAGCTGCTGCACGAGCTGGAACTGGAGCGCATTGCGAAGCGCTATTTCTTCGAATCGGATCTTCCATACCACCTCAACCAAGCACGCGCGGTCGTGGTTGACGTTCCCATGCGCGCGCACTACAAGGATGAAACCAGCAGCCTTCGCCCCGCACGCATCCTCGGTCCTTTCATGCTCGGCCACCTTCGCAATACCGCGCGCCGCATCCTCTACAGCTACGTCACTCGTGGGTTCTCACTGGCCAGTGTGCAACTGCTGCTGGGCAGCCTGCTTCTGGTTGCCGGCTCCGTTTTCGGCCTGTGGCACTGGCTGGTGTCGATGCAAAGCGGGGTACCAGCCACCGCTGGCACCGTGATGGCGGCTGGCCTGCCGATCATAGTGGGCGTGCAGATGCTGATGTCATGGCTGAATTTCGATGTGGCGAGCGAACCCCGGCAGGCTGCGCACCGGCTGTTGGCAGATGTGCAGGCTTACCAGCGCGGCGGCGGATCGACGCGATGACGTTGTTCCGCCAGGGAAGCACCTATCTCGTCATCGGGCTCGTGCAGCTGCTGGTCGATTGGCTGGTGTTCGTGGCCGCCAGCGCGCTGGGCATGCCGGTCGCGCCGGCCAATATCACCGGCCGCTTGGCCGGCATGCTGCTGGGCTTCTGGCTCAACGGCCGCTACACCTTTGCCGAGGCCGGTGCCCGCAAGCTGGGATGGAAGCGATTCGCACGCTTCTTCGGGCTGTGGCTGCTGCTGACGGCAGCGAGCACGCTGCTGGTCAGCCTGGTCGACCAGGCGTTGGGCCTGCAGTACACGTGGCTGGCCAAGCCGCTGGTGGAAGGCGGGCTGGCCTGCGTGTCGTTCCTGTTGATGCGCTACGTGGTGTATCGCTGAGACGGGGCGGGATCCGGGATGCCGGATCGGGATCGGGATCGGGATCGGGATCGGCATCCGCATCGGCATCGGTAGAGTCGACTGTCAGTCGACTGCTCTTCCATCAGGCCGCGAAATCCCGCGCTGCGCGCGGTAGTCGACTAACAGTCGACTCTACCCAGTCGGCGCTGCCCCGCCAGCACAAACAAGAACGCCGGCACAGGGCCGGCGTTCTCGTGGGTGCAGCGCGAACCTCAGTGCTTGAGATTCTTGCGCAGGCGTTCCAGTGCCTGCAGCTGGACGACGGCCTCGGCCAGCTTCTGCTGGGCTTCGGCCACTTCCATCGCTTCGCCGCGGTTGGCCAGGATGCGTTCGGCTTCTTCCTTGGCCTTGCGGACCGAGGCTTCGTCGATGTCCTGCGCGCGGATCGCGGTGTCGGCCAGCACGGTCACCACCTGCGGCTGCACTTCCAGGATACCGCCGGAGATGGCGAAATCCAGCTGCTCGCCATTCGGCGTGGTCACCACCACCTTGCCCGGCTTCAGGCGGGTGATCAGCGGCGCGTGCTTGGGCGCGATGCCCAGTTCGCCCAGCTCACCGGTGGCCACGACCAGGGTCGCTTCGCCACGGAAGATTTCCTGCTCGGCGCTGACGATGTCGCAACGGATCGTGCTCATGCAAATCTCTTCGCTGTTCGCGGCGGCGCAATGCCACCGTGGGGGTCCACCGGCGCGGGCGGTTGCCCGGCGCCGGCGTCAGGTCGGGCAGGATCGCTCCCGCCCGTCCCGGATCAGGCCTTCTCGGCCATCTTCTTGGCCTTCTCGACCGCTTCTTCGATGCCGCCGACCATGTAGAACGCCTGCTCCGGCAGGTGGTCGTACTCGCCATCGACGATGGCCTTGAAGCCACGGATGGTGTCCTTCAGCGGCACGTACTTGCCCGGCGAACCGGTGAACACTTCGGCCACGTGGAACGGCTGGCTGAAGAAGCGCTCGATCTTACGGGCGCGCGACACGGCCTGCTTGTCCTCTTCGGACAGTTCGTCCATGCCCAGGATCGCGATGATGTCCTTCAGTTCCTTGTACTTCTGCAGGGTCTGCTGGACGCGCTGGGCGGTGTCGTAGTGCTCGTGGCCGATGACCAGCGGGTCCATCTGGCGGCTGGTGGAGTCCAGCGGATCGACGGCCGGGTAGATACCCAGCGAGGCGATCGAACGCGACAGGGTGACGGTCGAGTCCAGGTGGGCGAAGGTGGTCGCCGGCGACGGGTCGGTCAGGTCGTCCGCGGGAACGTAGACGGCCTGGATCGAGGTGATCGAGCCGTTCTTGGTGGAGGTGATGCGCTCCTGCAGGACGCCCATTTCCTCGGCCAGGGTCGGCTGGTAACCCACCGCGGACGGCATACGGCCCAGCAGTGCCGACACTTCGGTACCGGCCAGGGTGTAGCGGTAGATGTTGTCGACGAACAGCAGGACGTCCTTGCCCTTGCCGTTTTCGTCCTTCTCGTCGCGGAAGTACTCGGCCATGGTCAGGCCGGTCAGCGCGACGCGCAGACGGTTGCCCGGCGGCTCGTTCATCTGGCCGTACACCATCGCCACCTTGTCCAGGACGTTGGAGTCCTTCATTTCGTGGTAGAAGTCGTTGCCCTCACGGGTACGCTCACCCACGCCGGCGAACACGGACAGGCCGCTGTGCGCCTTGGCGATGTTGTTGATCAGCTCCATCATGTTGACGGTCTTGCCGACGCCGGCGCCGCCGAACAGGCCGACCTTGCCGCCCTTGGCGAACGGGCACATCAGGTCGATGACCTTGATGCCGGTTTCCAGCAGCTCGGTGGCCGGGGACTGGTCTTCATACGACGGCGCAGCGCGGTGGATTTCCCAGTTGTCGCTGGCAGCGACCGGGCCGGCTTCGTCGATCGGACGGCCCAGCACGTCCATGATGCGGCCCAGGGTGCCGGCACCGACCGGCACCGAGATGCCGCGGCCGGTGTTGACGGCAACCAGGTTGCGCTTCAGGCCGTCGGTGGAACCGAGGGCGATGGTACGCACCACGCCGTCGCCCAGCTGCTGCTGGACTTCGAGGGTGATCTCGGTGTTTTCCACCTTCAGTGCGTCGTACACCTTCGGCACCGATTCACGCGGGAATTCGACGTCGACGACCGCGCCGATGATCTGAACGATCTTGCCCTGACTCATTGCTGCATCCTCTAATGTGTGCTTTGAACGAACGCGGTCAGACTGCTGCCGCGCCGCCGACGATTTCGGAGATTTCCTGGGTGATCGCTGCCTGGCGCGCCTTGTTGTAGACGAGCTGCAGGGTGCCGATCAGCTTGTTGGCGTTGTCGCTCGCCGCCTTCATCGCAACCATGCGTGCGGCATGCTCGGAGGCGACGTTTTCCAGCAGTGCCTGGTACACCAGCGACTCGATGTAACGCGTCATCACGTGCTCCAGCACGGTCGCGGCATCGGGTTCGTACAGGTAATCCCAGTCGTGGTGAGCGACCTGCTTCTCAGCCGGCGGCAGCGGCAGCAGCTGATCGAAGCTGGCCTTCTGCACCATGGTGTTCACGAAGCGGTTGTACACCAGGTACACGCGGTCGATCTTGCCTTCGGTGAAGGCGTCGAGCATGACCTTGATCACACCGATCAGCGATTCCAGCTTCGGCACGTCGCCGATGTGGGTCACGCTGCCGACCATGTTGACCTTCACGCGGCGGAAGAAGGTCGAAGCCTTCTGGCCGATGGTCACCAGGTCCACTTCGGCACCCTTGTCCTGCCATGCTTTGGCTTCGCCCAGCATCTTGCGGAACAGGTTGTTGTTCAGGCCGCCGGCCAGGCCGCGATCGGAGGAGATCACGATGAAACCGACCCGCTTGACCTGCTCGCGCTCGACCAGGAACGGATGCTGGTAGTCGGTGCTGGCCTGGGCCAGATGACCGATCACCTGCTTCATCGCCTGCGCGTACGGACGCGAGGTCTTCATCCGATCCTGCGCCTTGCGGATCTTGGAGGCCGAGACCATTTCCAGGGCGCGCGTCACCTTGCGGGTGTTCTGCACGCTCTTGATCTTGGTTTTGATTTCGCGTCCGCTTGCCATCTCTTGTTTCCCGTGGCGCGGGGCTGATGCCCCGCGTTGTTCAACCGTTTGTCATCTGGTCCAGCGGAGCCGGAGGCTCCGCTCTACAGGACCGCGATTACCAGCTGCCGGTGGTCTTGAACTCGGCGATGCCCTTCTTGAAGGCACCTTCGATGTCGTTGTCCCAACCGCCGGTGGCGTTGACCTTGCTGATCAGCTCGCCCTGGGTGTTGGCGAAGTGGGCGTGCAGGCCTTCTTCGAACGCCAGCAGCTTGTTGACCGGCACGTCGTCCAGGTAACCCTCGTTGACGGCGTAGATCGACAGCGCCTGGTTGGCGATCGACATCGGCGCGTACTGCTTCTGCTTCATCAGCTCGGTGACGCGCTGGCCACGCTCCAGCTGCTTGCGGGTCGCTTCGTCCAGGTCCGAGGCGAACTGCGCGAAGGCAGCCAGCTCACGGTACTGGGCCAGCGAGATACGGATACCGCCCGACAGCTTCTTGATGATCTTGGTCTGGGCCGAGCCACCGACGCGCGACACCGAGATACCGGCGTTCACGGCCGGGCGGATGCCGGCGTTGAACAGGTCGGTTTCCAGGAAGATCTGGCCGTCGGTGATCGAGATCACGTTGGTCGGAACGAACGCGGACACGTCGCCGGCCTGGGTTTCGATGATCGGCAGCGCGGTCAGCGAACCGGTCTTGCCGGTGACCTTGCCTTCGGTGAACTTCTCGACGTACTCCTCGGACACGCGGGCAGCGCGCTCGAGCAGACGGGAGTGCAGGTAGAACACGTCACCCGGGTAGGCTTCACGGCCCGGCGGACGCTTCAGCAGCAGCGAGATCTGGCGGTAGGCGACGGCCTGCTTGGACAGATCGTCGTACACGATCAGCGCGTCTTCACCGCGGTCCATGAAGTACTCACCCATGGTGCAGCCCGAGTAGGCGCTGATGTACTGCATGGCAGCCGATTCGGAAGCGGTCGCGGCCACCACGATGGTGTGGGCCAGCGCGCCGTTCTCTTCCAGCTTGCGCACGATGTTGGCGATGGTCGACGCCTTCTGGCCGATCGCAACGTACACGCACTTGATGCCGGTGCCCTTCTGGTTGATCACCGCATCGATCGCCATGGCGGTCTTGCCGGTCTGGCGGTCACCGATGATCAGCTCGCGCTGGCCACGGCCGATCGGGATCATCGAGTCGACCGACTTGTAACCGGTCTGCACCGGCTGGTCGACCGACTTGCGCCAGATCACGCCCGGAGCAACGCGCTCCACCGGAGCGGTCAGGTCGGTGCCCAGCGGGCCCTTGCCGTCGATCGGCTCGCCCAGCGCGTTCACGACGCGGCCCAGCAGTTCCGGACCGACCGGCACTTCCAGGATGCGACCGGTGGTCTTGGCGACGTCGCCTTCGCGCAGGTGCTCGTAGTCACCCAGGACCACGGCGCCGACCGAGTCGCGCTCCAGGTTCAGGGCCAGTGCGAAGGTGTTGTTCGGCAGTTCGATCATTTCGCCCTGCATCACGTCGGCCAGACCGAAGATGCGCACGATGCCGTCGGACACGCTGGTCACGGTGCCTTCGTTGCGCGATTCCGCGGCCAGCTTGACCTTCTCGATGCGGTTCTTGATCAGTTCGCTGATTTCGGAGGGGTTGAGCGTGGTTGCCATCGTCAAGTCCTAGTGCCGGCAGCGGGGCCGGACGTTAAATGAATTCAGTTAGCGAGCGCGGTCTGCAGACGGGCCAGCTTGCCCTTCAGCGAACCATCGATGACCACGTCGCCGGCGTCGATCACGGCGCCGCCGATCAGCGAGGCATCGACCGCGGTGGTCACGTCGACCTCGCGGTTGAAGCGCTTGCGCAGCGCGACCTTGATCGCATCCAGCTCAGCGGCCGACAGTTCGGCGGCCGAGGTGACGGTGGCCTTGACCACGTGCTCGGCTTCGGCGCGCAGGGCGTCGAACATGCCGGCGATTTCCGGCAGCAGCGGCAGACGGTGCGACTCGGCCAGGACGGCCAGGAAGCGCGAGTAGGTCTCGCCGTGCGACACCGGCGCCAGCAGGGCGACGGCGTCGTCACGACCCAGCTCCGGGTTGGCGAGCAGGGCCGCCACGCGCGGGTCGGCGGCGACGTGGGCGGAGAACGCCAGGGCGTCCGACCACGGCGCGAACGCGCCTTCGTCGCGCGCGGTCGCGAACGCGGCGCGGGCGTACGGGCGGGCAAGCGTGAGGGCCTGGCTCATCCTTAGATCTCCGAGGCCAGCTCGTCGAGCAGCGCCTTGTGGGCGTTGGCGTCGATTTCGCGCTTGAGCAGCTTTTCGGCACCGGTCACGGCCAGCGCGGACACCTGCTTGCGCAGATCTTCACGGGCACGGTTGGCGGCGGCGTCGATTTCAGCCTGGGCCAGTTCCTTCTGACGGGTGGCTTCGGTGATCGCTTCGTTACGGGCAGCATCAACGATCTGGTTGGCACGCGCGTGGGCCTGATCGATGATCTCGTTGGCCTTGGTGCGGGCTTCCTTCAGCGCTTCGTTGACCTTCTCCTGCGCCTGGGCCAGATCTTTCTGGCTGCGGTCGGCAGCAGCGAGGCCCTCAGCAATCTTCTGCTGGCGCTCCTCGATCGCGTTCATCAGCGGCGGCCAGATCTTGGTCGCGATGATCCAGATCAGACCAGCGAAGGCCAGCGCCTGCGCAAGAAGGGTGAAATTGATATTCATGGTTAGCTCGATCGCTGGTTTCGGGGTGGACGCGCCGCCGTAGCGGCACATCCGGCCTTCATCCGAAACCGGGTGCATCAGCACCCGGTCGTCTCAAACCGCTGTATCAGCCGGCCAGAGCCTTGGTGACGGCGCCAGCGAAGGCAGCCGACAGCGGGTTGGCGAAGGCCAGCAGCAGGCCAACGGCGACCGAGATGATGAACGCGGCGTCGATCAGGCCGGCGGTGATGAACATGCGGACCTGCAGGACCGGGATCAGTTCCGGCTGGCGGGCGGCCGACTCCAGGAACTTACCAGCCATGATGGCCAGACCCAGACCGGCGCCCAGCGCGGCCAGGCCGATCATGATGCCGACGGCAAGGGCGGTGGAGCTCTGAATCTGCGCGAAGTTGGTCAGGACGGCGAAGTACATGGTTATCTCCAGGAACTTAAGTTGCTAAGGGTGATGAAACGGATGAAGGTTGAAACGCGTTGAAGCTTGAAACTCAGTGAGCGTCTTCCGACAGGCTCAGGTACACGATCGACAGCATCATGAAGATGAAGGCCTGCAGCGGGATCACCAGCAGGTGGAACAGCATCCAGCCGAGGCCGAACACACCACCGGCAATGGCACCGAAGAAACCGGCACCACCCAGCACCCAGATCAGCAGGAACACGATTTCGCCGCCGAACATGTTGCCGAACAGTCGCATCGCCAGCGAGATCGGCTTGCTCAGCCACTCGACGATGTTGAGGATCAGGTTGAACGGCATCATCCACTTGCCGAACGGCGCCGTCAGGAATTCCTTGATGAAGCCGCCCAGGCCCTTGGACTTGAGCGCGAAGAACAGCATCAGGAAGAACACGCTGATGGCCATGCCCAGGGTGGCGTTGACGTCAGCGGTCGGGACCGGCTTCCAGTAGTGCACGCCCGCCCATTCCAGCGGCTTGGCGATGAAATCGGCCGGGATCATCTTCAGCAGATTCATCAGCAGAATCCAGAAGAAGATCGTGATGGCGATCGGCGTGACCAGCTTGCTCTTGCCGTGGTAGGTGTCCTTGGCCTGGCGGTCGACGAACTCCAAGCAGATCTCGACGAAGGCCTGCCACTTGCCCGGCACGCCGGCGGTGGCCTTGCGGGTCCCCAGCCAGAACGCGACCACGATCACCAGGCCCATCAGGACGGCGGTGAGGAAGGTATCGACGTGGATATGCCAGAACATACCCTCACCCTTGCCGACCGGCGCGGTCAGGTTGTGCAGGTGATGCTGGATGTAGCTGGTAGGGGTTAGAGCCTCGCCCGCCATGTGTCCGGAACCTTCAGTTAATTGAATTCTGTCAACGCCTGGCCATGGCCAGGACCTGGAACATCAAGCCGACGGCGATACCGGCCAACAGCGCCAACGCAGGCAGCTTGAAGACCAGGAACCCCACCAGCAGGACGCCGAAAACCACGACCCACTTGGCCACGATCGCAATGATCAGGCGAGCCATCGCCGATCCTGCGGCCACCGCACCTCCGCCCAGCGCCATCCGTGCTGCAACCCAGCCACCGGCCGAAATGGCCACACCAGACGCCAGCGCGCCGAGGGCATATTTCGGACCCACCAGCAGGAAGGCCAGGGCCAGGACAGCGACCGCGGCCAGCGGGTAGACCGCGGCGCGCAGCATCAGTCGCCGACCCGCGTCAACGGAGTTCAGCACAGGACGTCCCGCGTGGTTGCATGTGGAGGGTTGAGGCGGCTACAGCAGGGGGGGCCTCATCGAGCCGCCAAATTATAGCAATGGGACAATTTGCGAGACAACCGCTGCCTGTTCATCCCGGGAAGGCGCAAGTTGCGGTAACGGTTGCATTTTTGCGTACCACCGGGGGGACAATGACGTCCGCACGATGTTGCACCGCAGTATTGAACTTTGGTCGCAGTCGACGGAACTTTCACCGGATGCGCCGGTCCGATTACTCGACCTGCCTGCAGCATCCTCGTCGGCTCCACCCCGCAGGTCCCACGATGGCCCCGAAGCCCGTCTCCGGGGCCATCTTTTTGCATCGTCGTGACAGCGCTGAACCGTGCACACGCCGTGGACCATACGTTCACGGATGGTGGACGGGCCTGTCCCGCACAGTGGTCTTCATTCTGATGAACCACTGCAAGGACTCTTCGATGCGCCCCGTACCCACCCTGCTCGCCCTCTCCCTGCTCGCTGCCGGCGCCTCGTTCGCCAATGCCGCCCACGCCGCCGAAGGCGACGACCGTTTTGCCCTGCGCCTGGGTGCGATGAACATCGACTCGGACAACACCCTCCGCGGCAACACCAACGTGGCCGGCCAGGACATCGGTTTCTCCGAGGACTTCAAGCTGGGTGGCAAGGAGTGGGAGCCGCGCATTGACGGCATGTTCCGCATCAGCAACCGCCAGCGCCTGCTGTTCAACTACTTCAAGTACGACAAGGACCGCCGCGAGACCCTCGGCCAGGACATCTCCTTCGGTGACGTCAGCGTGCCGTCCGGCAGCTTCGTCAAGGGCGAACTGAAGTACCAGGTGGCCAGCCTGGTCTATGACTACTCGGTGGTGGACACCGACACCTTCGACCTCGGCCTGCAGCTGGGTGCCGAGTACGCCAAGGTCAGCACCAAGGCCTACGCCGATCTGGGCACTGTCTATGAGGGCCAGTTCCTCAACGAGAAGACCGACGGCGTGGCGCCGGTGGTCGGTGCACGCTTGAGCTTCACCCCATCCGAGAAGTGGATGATCACCCTGCAGGGCCAGTACCTCAACACGCGCTGGGGCAGCTTCGATGACTACAAGGGCGACCTGAGCCGCGCCAACGCCATCGTCGACTACCGCTTCACCAGGAACTTCGGCGTGTTCGCCGGCTACGACTGGTTCAAGCTTGATGCGGACAAGAAGGGCAGCGATGGCACCATCGGCCTGAAGCAGGAATTCAAGGGCCCGGTGGCCGGTATCAGCTTCGTGTTCTGACACCCGCCCCTTCCACGGCACTCTCTCTCCTGGCGCGGCCTCCGGAACATCGGGGCCGCGCTCTTTTGTGCTGTTTTTCCCTGCGTGCAGCAGCAAGAGCAGCTGGGTCGAGCACTGGAGGGAGCGGGGGCCGCGTGCGAATGTCCCCCGGCGCCGGCCTGCGGCCAACGCCTCCTCCTTTACTTCGCACACAGCCCCCGCTCCCTCCGCGTGTCAGGCATCCCGGCGGCCTGAGCACCGGCTCTCGACTATCCGCAAGCCGAGCCGCTGTGCGGGTGGCAGGCGTTTGGACAAAGTAAAGGAGGAGGCGACCGCCGCAGGCGGGTGACGGGGACATTTGCCCAAATGCCTGCCACCCGCGCGGCAGCCCGAACGCTCGCAACGAGAGTGATCGAGGCTCAAAAAAAAAAACCCCGGCAAACGCCGGGGCTTTTCATTTGGAACGGCGCGGGCGCCTTACTTCTTCTTCGGCATGTACAGATCGGTGATCGTGCCGTCGTAGATTTCCGACGCCATCGCCACCGACTCGCTCAGCGTCGGGTGCGCGTGGATGGTGTGGCCGATGTCTTCGGCTTCCGCACCCATCTCGATCGCCAGGCCGATCTCGGCCAGCAGGTCACCGGCGTGCACGCCGACGATCGCACCACCGATGATGCGGTGGGTCTCTTCGTCGAAGATCAGCTTGGTGAAGCCCTCGGTACGGCCGATGCCGATCGCGCGGCCACTGGCAGCCCACGGGAACTTGGCCACGCCGACCTTCAGGCCCTTGGCCTTGGCTTCGGTCTCGGTCACGCCGACCCAGGCGATTTCCGGGTTGGTGTAGGCCACCGACGGAATCACACGGGCCACCCACTCCTTCTTGTGGCCTGCAGCCACTTCGGCGGCCAGCTTGCCTTCGTGCGTGGCCTTGTGGGCCAGCATCGGGTTGCCGACGATGTCGCCGATGGCAAAGATGTGCGGCACGTTGGTGCGCATCTGGCGATCCACCGGGATGAAGCCACGCTCGGTGACCTGCACGCCGGCCTTCTCGGCATCGATCTTCTTGCCGTTCGGCGAACGCCCGACGGCCACCAGCACACGGTCGAAGGTGCCCTGCGCCAGCGCAGGCGCCTGGCCTTCCTCGGCAGCTTCAAAGGTCACGGTGATGCCCTTGGCATCGGCGGTGACGCCCGAGGCCTTGGTCTTCAGGTGGACTTCGATGCCCTGCTTCTTCAGGCGATCGGCCAGCGGCTTGACCAGGTCCTTGTCGGCGCCCGGCATCAGCTGGTCCATGAACTCGACCACAGTGACCTTGCTGCCCAGCGCGCTGTACACGGTGGCCATTTCCAGGCCGATGATGCCGCCGCCGACGACCAGCAGCGAGCCCGGCACTTCGGCCAGCTCCAGCGCATCGGTGGAGTCCATCACGCGCGCGTCGTCCCACGGGAAGTTCGGCAGCTTCACCGCCTGCGAACCGGCAGCGATGATGCACTTCTGGAAGCGCAGCAGCTGGGTGCCGCCGTCAGCGGCGGTGATCTCCATCTCGTTGGCCGAGATGAACCTGCCGACGCCCTGCACGTTGCGGACCTTGCGCTGCTTGGCCATGCCGGCCAGGCCCTTGGTCAGCTGGTTGACGACCTTTTCCTTGTACTGGCGCAGCTTGTCCAGGGTGATGGTCGGCTTGCCGAACTCGACGCCGAAATCACCGGCATGGGCCACTTCGTCGATTACCGCAGCGGCGTGCAGCAGCGCCTTGGACGGAATGCAACCGACGTTGAGGCAGACGCCGCCGAGGCTGGCGTAGCGCTCGACCAGCACCGTATCCAGGCCGACGTCGGCGGCGCGGAAGGCGGCGGTGTAGCCGCCCGGGCCGGAGCCCAGCACGACCATTTCGCATTCGATGTCGGCCGGCTTGCCGCTGGACAGCGCCGGCTTCGGCGCAGCCGGTTCAGCCGGGGCGCGGTGCGATGGGGTCACCGGCGGCTTGCTGGCCGGAGCGGCCGCAGCCGGAGTCGGCGCAGCGGCCTTGGCCGGGGCTTCGGCGGCGCCTTCAGCGTCCAGCACCACGACCACGGCGCCTTCGGACAGGGTGTCGCCCAGCTTGACCTTGATTTCCTTGACCACGCCGGCAGCCGAGGACGGCACTTCCAGGGTGGCCTTGTCCGATTCCAGGGTCACCAGACCCTGATCCTTCTTCACCGTGTCGCCGACGGCGACCAACACTTCGATCACCGGCACATCGCTGTAATCGCCGATGTCGGGAACCTTGACTTCAATCGTGGCCATGGTGGGTTTTCCTCGTGCCCGACCGGCATGGCCGGTGGGCTGTCACTGCATCTGTTCACGCGGCCGCGCCAGGGGCTGCGGCCGCACGGTGGGGGCGAAGCGGTGCTTTACAGCAGCACGCGGCGCATGTCGGCCAGTACCTGGGACAGGTACGTGGTGAAGCGTGCGGCCAGGGCGCCGTCGATGACGCGGTGGTCGTAGCTCAGCGACAGCGGCAGCATCAGCTTCGGTGCGAATTCCTTGCCGTTCCAGACCGGCTGGATGGACGACTTGGAGACACCGAGGATGGCCACTTCCGGTGCATTGACGATCGGGGTGAACGCGGTGCCACCGATGCCGCCCAGCGAGCTGATCGAGAAGCAGCCGCCGCTCATGTCGGCCGGGCCGAGCTTGCCGTCGCGCGCCTTCTTGGCCAGTTCGCCGGTTTCCTGCGCGATCTGCACCACGCCCTTCTTGTCCACGTCGCGGATCACCGGCACGACCAGGCCGTTCGGCGTGTCGGCGGCGAAGCCGATGTGGAAGTACTTCTTCAGGGTCAGGTTTTCGCCGCTGGCATCGAGCGAGGCGTTGAATTCCGGGAACTTCTTCAGCGCCGCGGCGCTGGCCTTGATCAGGAAAGCAAGCATGGTCAGCTTGATGCCGGCCTTCTCGTTCTCCTTGTTCAGCGCCACGCGCAGCGCTTCCAGGTCGGTGATGTCGGCTTGGTCGAACTGGGTGACGTGCGGGATCATCGCCCAGTTGCGGGCCAGGTTCGCGCCGGAGATCTTCTTGATGCGCGACAGCGGCTGGACTTCGGTCTCGCCGAACTTGCTGAAGTCGACCTTCGGCCACGGCAGCAGGTTCAGGCCACCACCGGCAGCGACGGCAGCACCGGCGGCAGCCGGCACGCCACCGCTGAGCGCGGCCTTGACGAACTTCTGCACGTCAGCCTTGGTGATGCGGCCGCCCTTCTCGGTGCCGTTGATCTGCAGCAGGTCCACGCCCAGTTCGCGGGCGAACACACGCACCGCCGGGGTGGCATACGGCACCTTGGCCGGCAGCACGCCATCAGCGTTGAACTGCACCGGCGGGCTGGACGGGGTACCGGCCGAGGCGATCTCGCGGGCCGCCAGCTTGTCCGGCTGCGCCGGCACGGCGACCGGCTCGACCTTGGTGGCTGTCTCAGCGGCTGCAGGCGCGGCGGCAGCGGCGGCCTTGGTCGGTGCCGGCGCGGCAGCGCCCTCGGCCTCGATGATCGCAACCACATCGCCCTGCGACAGGTTGTCGCCGACCTTGACCTTGATCTCCTTGACCACACCGGCCACCGAGGACGGCACTTCCATGGTGGCCTTGTCGCTTTCCAGCGTGACCAGGCCCTGGTCCTTCTTGACCGTGTCGCCAACGGCGACCAGGACTTCGATGACCGGAATGCCGGCGTAGTCGCCGATGTCCGGCACCAGCGCTTCAACGGCACCACCGCTGGCAGCCGGGGCAGCTGCGGCCGGGGCCGGCGCGCTCTGGGTAGCGGCAGCCGGGGCAGCGGCCTTGGCCGGCGCCGGCGCGGCAGCCGCCGGCTTGGCGGCTTCCGCTTCGCCTTCAGCCACTTCGATCAGGGCCACGACCTTGCCTTCGGACAGGCTGTCGCCCACCTTGACCTTCAGCTCCTTGACCACGCCAGCCACCGAGGACGGCACTTCCATGGTCGCCTTGTCGCTTTCCAGCGTCACCAGCCCCTGGTCCTTCTTGACCGTGTCGCCGACGGCGACAAGCACCTCGATTACCGGGATATCGCTGTAGTCACCGATATCGGGGACAAGTGCTTCCTTGATTTCGGCCATGGGGATAACTCCGGCAATCTGGTGTAGGGAAACGTCTATTGTGCGGCCAGCGGGGTCCAGCGCCAACCGTTACAGGTGTTTTCAGTACGCACGCAGCCGGGACACGCTGTTGCCCATGGGTTGCGCCTGCCACCAGTCGGTAGCGTATTGTCCCTACGATGTCCGCTTCATGTCGCCAGTGCGTCTGCCACCGGCTGCCAGGCCTGGCGCAGGCGCGGCAGCGACCAGGCCGCATTGGCCGGGCTGGTCGACGGCAGTACCACCCGTTTCGGCGGGGCCTCCAACCGTGGCAGCACCCAACGCTGGAATGCCTGCGCTGACGCGGCGCCATTGCAGCCGACCAGCTTCAGCTCGGGCAACGCGGCGATCAGTTCCGGCAGTGCATTGGCCACTTCCGTGCCACGCACGATGTCCGCATCCAGACTGCCCCGGCGCTCACAGCGGCCAATCACATCCCACAGGCCGATGCCTGCGGCGTTCAACGCCTGCAGCCGCGCTGCATAGGGCAGATCCGCACTGAAGCCACAGATATCGGCCATCAACGGCCAGAAACGGTTGCGCGGATGCGCGTAGTAGCGCTGCTCCTGCAGCGACGCCACGCCTGGCATCGAGCCCAGCAGCAGCACGCGGCACTGCACGTTCACCTGCGCTTGCAGGCCAATGCACAACGTTGCTTCGCTCACATCTTCTCCAACTGCATGAATGTCAGCGAGGGCCGAAAACCCCATGAATACAGGCATTCCGCACCCGTCGCTGAACAAGGAAAACTATTTTTTAACGTGCGTCGGATTCGATTCATGTTGGGGCGACTACGGTGTGCTCGCCCCGCAACCGGGGGCCCAAAACAAGAAACATTAGGAGATACCCCCATGCGCTCCATCCATATCCTGAGTCTCGCCCTGCTGACCTCCGCCGCCTTTGCACCGGCCGCTTTCGCCCAGGACAGCAGCAGCACCGACACTGCCTCGGGCAAGCATTTTGCCGTGGTTGGCGGCATCTCGCTGCTGGAACCGAAGAACGACCCGATCACCGGCGTGAAGAAGACCGATGGCGGCCCGGCGCCGACCGTCAGCTTCAGCTACTACATCAACGATAACTGGGCCGTTGAACTGTGGGGCGCTGCCGACAAGTTCGAAAACAAGTTCAAGGGCCCGAACAACGCCCGCCTGGGCTCGGTCGAGCAGCAGCCGGTCGCGCTGAGCGGCCAGTACCACTTCGGCCAGGCTGACAACGTGTTCCGCCCGTTCGTGGGCGTGGGCTACTACCAGTCGAGCTTCAGCAACGAGAAGCTGGGCAACGGCGCTGACACCGACATCCGCTTCAAGGATGCCAAGGGCGTGATCGGTACCGTCGGCGTGGACATGAACATCAACTCCACCTGGTTCGCCCGTGCCGACGCCCGCTACATGCGCGCCCGCCCGGACGTGAAGGTTGGCGGCGAAAAGATCGGCGAAGCCAAGATGGATCCGTGGACCGTCGGCTTCGGCATCGGCGCCCGCTTCTGATCCAGGCTGCACCTGCTTCACTGATGTAACGCGACGGGCCCTTCGGGGCCCGTCGTCGTTTCCGTCACCCGCGTTCCACCTGTAGAGCCGAGCCCATGCTCGGCTGCTTTTATGTAGAGTCGAGCCCATGCTCGACTATCGGGAAAGCAGCCGAGCATGGGCTCGGCTCTAGACAAACAGGGTACGAAGGCGCGATGGAGGAAGTCGACCTGCTGGTGATCGGTGGCGGCATCAACGGCGCCGGCATCGCCCGTGATGCCAGCGGACGCGGACTGCGCGTCCTGCTGTGCGAACAGCATGACCTGGCCGCGCACACCTCCAGTGCCAGCAGCAAACTGGTCCACGGCGGCCTTCGCTACCTTGAACAGGGCGAATTCGGCCTGGTGCGCAAAGCGCTGGGTGAGCGTGAGACGGTACGCCGGCAAGCCCCTCACCTGGTCCATCCTCTGCGTTTCGTCCTGCCCTGGGAACCGCACCTGCGCCCGCGCTGGATGCTGCGCGCGGGACTGTGGCTGTACGACCATCTGGGCCGGCGCAGCCCTGCGTTTCCCGCATCGCACGCACTGGACCTGCAACGCGATCCGCTGGGTCGCTGGCTCTCCCCCTCGCTGCGCATCGGCTTCAGCTACGCCGATGCGCAGGTCGATGACGCGCGGCTGGTGCTGCTCAACGCCCTGGATGCCGCGCAGCGCGGCGCACAGGTGCGGGTCCGCAGCCGCTGCATCGACCTGCGCCCCGTTCACGGCCGATGGCAGGCCGTTCTGGAATCCGCCGATGGCCAGCCGCACCCGGTGACTGCGCGCGCCGTTGCCAATGCGGCTGGTCCGTGGGCCGGCGGCCTGCTGGAACAGATGCAGGGGCGCGGCGATGGCCCCGCGCTGCGCCTGGTGCAGGGCAGCCACATCGTGCTGCGCCGCCCCTGGCCCAGCGACAGCGCCTGCCTGCTGCAGCAGCCCGATGGGCGCGTGGTGTTCCTTCTGCCCTTCGCCCACGACCACCTGCTGGTCGGCACCACCGACACCGACTATCGCGGTGACCCGGCGCGCTGCAGCGTGCTCCCTGCGGAGGTGACGTACCTGTGTGATGCGGCCAATCGCTACCTGCGTGATCCCATCGCAGCGGAGGAGGTGGCCTGGCGGTTCGCTGGCGTACGCCCGTTGCTGGCCGATCCCGATCCGCGTGCGGCACGACTCAGCCGTGATTACCGACTGCAGCTGCAGTCCCACCCGGCACCGGCGCTGCACGTGCTGGGAGGCAAGCTCACCACCTACCGGGTGCTGGCCGAGGAAGCGCTGGAGCTGCTGCGGCCGGCGCTGCCGCAGATGGGCCCGGCGTGGACGGCAGGCGGAGACCCGCTGCCTGGCAGCGACTGGGGCGACGCCACGCAGGCGTGCTCGCGCCTGCAGTTGCTGGCACCGTGGTTGCCCGAGGAAATCGCACGCCGCTGGGCCGACGCCTACGGCAGCCGCAGCGCGGAGCTGCTGCATGGCCTGCAGGGTGTGAACGATCTTGGCGAAGACTTTGGCGGCGGCCTGCACGCGCGGGAAGTCGCTTTCCTGCGTGAGCACGAATGGGCCTCGAATGCCGAGGACGTGCTGTGGCGGCGGAGCAAGCTGGGGTTGCGGCTGGACGCGGCGCAGGTGGCACGGCTGCAGGCGTGGATGGAGCAAGCCAGCGTGTAGAGCCGGGCCATGCTCGGTTGCATCCGCACAACGCAGCCGAGCATGGCCCGGCTCTGCAGGAAGCTGAGGTACCTTACCCCGACCGCTCTACCGGAGACGCTGCATGACGCCCCGCTACGTGCTGGCCATCGACCAGGGCACCACCAGTTCGCGCGCGATCCTGTTCGACCGTGCCGGCGACATCGTCGGCAGTGCACAGCGCGAATTCGCACAGATCTTCCCCCAGCCCGGCTGGGTCGAGCATGACCCGCGCGAGATCCTTACCAGCGTCTACGCCACGCTGACCGAACTGCTCAGCCGCGAACAGATCGATCCGCGCCATATCGCTGCGCTGGGCATCACCAACCAGCGCGAAACCACCGTGGTCTGGGACCGCGCGAGCGGCCAGCCCATCCATAACGCGATCGTCTGGCAATCGCGGCAGAGCCACGCCATCTGCGAGCGGCTGAAGTCCGACGGGCATGAAGCGCTGGTCCGCGAGCGGACCGGCCTGCTGATCGACGCCTATTTCTCCGCGACCAAGGTGCGCTGGATCCTCGACCACGTGGAAGGTGCGCAGCAGCGCGCCGAGCGTGGCGAGCTCCTGTTCGGCACCATCGACAGCTGGCTGGTGTGGAACCTCAGCGGTGGCCAGGCGCACGTGACCGATTACAGCAATGCCGCGCGCACCCTGCTGTTCAACATCCACACGCTGGACTGGGATGAAGACCTGCTGGCGCTGCTGGACATCCCGCGCGCGATGCTGCCGCAGGTGCGCGACTCCAGTGCGGTGTACGCACACACCCGGCCGCAGTTCTTCTTCGACCACCCGATCCCGATCGCCGGCATCGCCGGTGACCAGCAGGCGGCGCTGTTCGGCCAGGCCTGCTTCCAGCCGGGCATGGTCAAGAACACCTACGGCACCGGCTGCTTCATGCTGATGCACACCGGCACGCAGGCGGTACGCTCGCGCAACGGCCTGCTGACCACCATCGCCTGGGGCCTGGACGGGCGCGTGGAGTATGCGCTGGAGGGGTCGATCTTCATCGCCGGCTCGGTGGTGCAGTGGCTGCGCGACGGACTGCGCATGATCGAACGCGCCAGCGACAGCCAGGCGCTGGCCGCACAGGTACCCGACAGTGGCGGCGCCTACCTGGTGCCGGCGTTTGTCGGCCTCGGCGCGCCCTATTGGCGCAGCGATGTGCGCGGCGCGATGTTCGGCCTGACCCGCGGTACCCGCAAGGCGCATTTCGTGCGCGCCGCGCTGGAAGCGATGGCCTACCAGACCCGCGACGTGCTCGATGCAATGCAGTCCGATGCCGGTATCGCGCTGACCGAACTGCGCGCCGATGGCGGTGCGATCGGCAACGACTTCCTGGCCAGCTTCCAGGCAGACATCCTCGGTGTGCCGCTGCTGCGGCCGCGGTTGACCGAAACCACCGCGCTCGGTGCGGCCTATCTGGCCGGCCTGGCCGTCGGGTTCTGGTCCAGCCGCGAACAGATCACCGCGCAGTGGGGCCTGGACCGGCGCTTCGAGCCACAGATGGACGTGGCCCAGCGCGAGAAACTGTATGCCGGATGGCAGCAGGCGGTGGCCGCCACCCTCGCCTTCCACGTCGATTGAAACTGCAATGCCCTGCCCTGCTGCGGCACACGTGGAGTGACACGGTAGAGCCGAGCCATGCTCGGCCGCCGCCGGTGAAATGCCGGAAACAGCAGAGCCGAGCGTGGGCTCGGCTCTACAGGGAAGGCAGTGTCGACGAAGGTCGACACCCACCGTTCAAATCAACAGATCAGCCGCAATCAGAACGCCGGCAGCACCGCGCCCTTGTACTTGGTCTCGATGAAGGCCTTCACCTGCGGACTGGTCAGGGCCTTGGCCAGTTTCTGCACACGGGCGTCGTCCTTGTTGTCCGGGCGCGCGACCAGGAAGTTCACGTAGGGCGAATCCTTGCTCTCGATCGCCAGAGCGTCCTTGGTCGGGTTGAGGCCGGCATCCAGCGCGTAGTTGGTGTTGATCAGTGCCAGGTCCACCTGGTCCAGCACGCGCGGCAGCATCGCCGAGTCGAGTTCGCGGAACTTCAGGTTCTTCGGGTTGGCGGTGATGTCACGCAGGGTCGACAGCGCGTTGGCCGGATCCTTCAGCTCGATCACGCCGGCCTTGTGCAGCAGGATCAGCGCACGGCTGTTGTTGCTCGGGTCGTTCGGGATCACCACATCTGCGCCTTCGCGCAGCTCGGCCAGCGACTTGACCTTGCGCGAATAGGCGCCGAACGGTTCGATGTGCACGCCGATCACCTTCACCAGATCGGTCTTGCGATCGCGGTTGTAGGCATCCAGGTACGGCTCGGTCTGGAAGTAGTTGGCGTCCACCTGCTTCTGCACCAGCTGGTCGTTGGGCTGCACGTAGTCGTTGAACACGCGCACGTCCAGGTCCACGCCTTCCTGCTTGAGGATCGGCTTGACCACTTCAAGGATCTCGGCATGCGGCACGGCCGTGGCGGCCACCACCAGCTTCTGCGAGGGCTCGCCGGACGTGCCGCAGGCGGTCAGGGCCAGCGCAGCGGCGAGCAGGGGCAGCAACAGGGTCTTCTTCATGGGCGGAAGGGTTCTCGGGGGGAGTGTCAGGATTTTTCGTAGTTGCTCAGGGCCAGCTCGAGCAGCGCCTTGGCCTGCTCGCGCAGCATCACCGGCTCGATGATCTCGGCATCCGAACCATAGTGCAGCACGTCCATCAGCAGCTCGCGCGAGACGCTGTACGGCACCTTCAGTTCGTAGCGGCCATCGGCCAGGAAGCGGCCCTGCTGCTTGGAATGCCAGTGCTCGTCGGCCACCCAGCGCGCGGCCTTGGCGCTGAACAGGATGGTCGCCCAGCCCTTCGGCGCACCAGAAAAAATGCCATAGCTGGCGCCGAGCTGCTCGTCCAGCTCGCTGTCGGCGACATCGCGGGCGGTGCTGTCGATCACCCGTGCCTTGTGGATGCGGTCCACGGCGAAACTGCGCAGCGCCTCGCGGTCATGGTCCCAGGCATCCAGGTACCAGTTGTCGCGATAATGGGTCAGGCGCTGCGGCGAGACGGTACGCTTGGTCGGCTCGTCGGTGGAACGGGCACGGTACTCGAACGCCAGCTGGCGGCGCTCCAGCACGGCCGATGCGACGCTGCGGAAGCTGCCTTCGTCAAACTTGCGGCCACGGTGCGGAATCACCCGCACGCGGTCCACCGGCCAGCTGGACACGCCCGCCTGGGCCGCCAGCAGGCTCTCGATGCGCTGCTGCAGCGGCGCCAGCACCGACGACAGCACGCCACCGCCGGTGCGGGCCAGCAGGTGTTGCGAAGCCAGCAGGGCATGCAGCTCCTCCGAGCTGAGCCATAGGCCAGGCAGTTCGAAGCGGTCGCTCTCGTCGGCCTGGTAACGGAAGCCTGCCTCGCCGTCGCCCTCGATCGGTGCCATCAGCGCATCGCGCAGGAAGGCCAGGTCGCGGTAGACGGTGGCACGGGAACAACCGAGCTTGTCCTGCAGGGTCGCCACCGTCACCGGATAGCGCGCGGACTTGAGCAGACGATGCAGGGCGGTGATGCGTTCGTATCGGTCCATACCCCCGATTATGTCCGAGTCGCGGGTCTTGTGTGGGACGTTTGGGCTATCGTGGTCGCCCCCACCCCATGGAATGCCCGATGCGCCGGTTGCCTGCCCTGTCCCTGCTGGCCTGCCTGCTGCTGGCCGCCTGCGATCGCCCGCCGGCGCCGGCGGGCACCGAGGCGCCGGTACCCGCCGCCGATCCGGCACAGGCGGTGCTGGGCGCCAGCCAGCGTTTCGCCGCCCTGCGCAGCTTCCACGCCGAACTGGAAGTGCTGGGCGCGCCGCAGCGGGTACGCAGCGCCATGGACTTCGTTGCACCCGACCGTTTCCGGGTGGAGACCCCGGCCGGGCCGCAGACCATCATCGGCGACACCCTGTTCCTGCAGGCCGACGGTGCGATCCGCCAGGTGCCGGCCCCGCCCGGCCTGCTCGAGCAGTGGCGCAACCCGCTGCCGGCCGACGCCCTGCCCGCCGACCTGAAGGCCGAAGATCTCGGCAGCCAGGCGCTGGACGGGGTCGAGACCCGTCACTACCGGCTGCGCGGCAACCAGCCCGGCGAACGCCTGGAGTACTGGGTGGATGCCCAGGGCCTGCCACGCCAGATCGTGCGCAGCGGCAGCAGCAATGGCCGCAGTTTCCAGCTGCGGCTGCGCTATTCGCGCTTCAACGACCCGGCGTTGCGCGTCGATCTGCCCTGAATGGGCGGTCGCGGCAACGTCTGCTGAAGCGGGCGTTTGGATCGATTCGGACCGCCATCACGCTTCCAGTATCATCACCGGCTGTCAACCGCTTCGGAGTAGTCCCGATGTTCCTGCGCGTGTCCCTGCTGATCCCCCTGCTGCTGTGCGCGCCGCTCGCGTACGCACAGGATGCCTCCGAACTGGCGGCGATGTCCTCGCCGTGGAGCGGCAGTGGCGGCGAGCTCGGCTTCGCTTCGGCACGCGGCAACAGCAGCACCGAGAGCTTCAACGGCCGCCTGCGCCTTCGCTACACCGACGGCGACTGGGTTCACAGCATGGACCTGGCCGGCCTGCGCTCCAGCTCCAAGGTGACCGAGACCCGCGATGACGGCACCACCACCCGCCGCAACAACACCACGGCCAATCGCTACACCGGCAGTGCCGGCAGCGCGCTGCAGCTGGGCGAACACCGCCAGCTGACCGCCACGGTGCGTACCGAGCGCGATGACTTCGCCACCTACGACCGCCAGAGCTCGTTCGGCCTGGGTTACGGCACCCGCCTGTGGAACACCGAGCGCTTCTCGTTCGACGCGCAGATCGGTCCCGGTGTGCGCCGCACCCACAGCACCGAGGACGACCGCACCCGCACCGGCATGATCGGCCGCGGCCTGTTCGACATGAAGTACTCGCTGACCGACAACACCGACCTGGTCAACACGCTGCTGGTCGAATCCGGTTCGTACAACACCTTCGGCCAGAACGACTTCGGCGTGTCGGTGAGCATGAACGAGCACTTGGCGCTGAAGGCCGGCTGGCAGGCGCGTTACAACAGCGACGTCGCTGTCGACAAGCGCAAGACCGATACGCTGACCACGATGAACGTGGTCTACAAGTTCAAATAAGCAGAACGGGCGCCGAGGGCGCCCGTTTCGTTTTTGTAGAGTCGAGCCATGCTCGACTTGAGCGCGAAGCCCGGGATTTTCCCGGCGAAGAGCAGCCGAGCATGGCTCGGCTCTACAGACATCGGGACTCAGGCGTTCAGCAGTTCGCCGGCGCCATCGTCCAGCAGCATGTTCGCCACGCGCTGGCCCAGCGCTTCCGGGGCATTGGCCGGGCCCACCGCCTCGGCACGCACCGCACGGCCATCGCTGGCGCTGCCAACCAGCCCCTGCAGGTGCAGGTCGTCGCCCTGCCACTGCGCGATGGCCGCCACCGGCACATGGCAGCTGCCATGCAGCGCACGGTTCATTGCCCGCTCGGCTTCCACGCAGGCACGGGTAGCCGCGTCATCAAGCTGGCCGAACAGCGCCCTCAGGTGCGCATTGCCGCCATCGCACTCCACCGCCACCGCGCCCTGCGCCGGGGCCGGCAACCACTGCGGCGGTTGCAGGCGCGCGACGATGCGCTCACCCAGGCCCAGGCGCTCCAAGCCGGCCACGGCCAGCACGATGGCGTCGTAGCCGCCGTTGTCGAGCTTGGCCAGGCGGGTGTTGACGTTGCCGCGCAGGTCGAGCAGCTCCAGGTCCGGGCGCAGCGCGCGCAGCTGGGCCTGGCGGCGCAGCGACGAGGTACCGACCCGCGCGCCGATCGGCAGCGCGTCCAGCGAGGCGTACAGGTTGGAGACGAAGCCATCGGCCGGATCGTGTCGGGGCAGGATTGCCGGCAGCGCGAACGGCTCGTCCAGTTCCATCGGCACGTCCTTCAAAGAATGCACGGCGCAGTCGGCCTCACCGCGCAGCATGGCCAGCTCCAGTTCCTTCAGGAACAGGCCCTTGCCACCGATCGCGGCCAGCGAGCGGTCGAGCACCTCGTCACCGCGGGTGCTCATCGGCACCAGTTCCACATGCAGGCCGGGATGGGCCTGGCGCAGGCGGTCAGCGACGTGTTCGCTCTGCCAGAGGGCGAGCGGGCTCTTGCGGGTGGCGATGCGGACGGTTTCCATTCGGTCATTATCGCGCCTTCGGCGCGGATACGGCCAACGGCGGAGCCCCTCGTGGCTGGCGGAGGGGTCGTGAAAGCAACAGCCGCGCTTGGCCGGGCGGGGTG